>NZ_JBBARU010000054.1:0-23817 GCF_040399605.1 Rhodovarius sp.
GCTAGGAAAGCATGGCCGCTCAGGTCAGCGGCCAATCCAGGGAGCGATCATAATGCGCCCGCACGCGGGTTGCATGGTCGTCGCTCCACTCCCGGTCCTCCTCGACGGTCGGCGCATTGTCCAGCGCTGTCTTGTCAAGCTTGACCTGGTAGCCCTCCAGCGCGCTGTTGTAGCGCAGCATCGACCAGCGCAGCGGGTAATGCTTTTTATCCATGCCCAGGAACCCGCCAAAGCCGAGCACGGCATAGTCCACGCGCCCCTGCAGCTTATCGATCATCACATCCTCGATCGTGCCGATCCTCTGCTCCGACAGGTCATAGACCGCGGTGCCGGCGACGCGGCTGGCCGAAATGATCGAGCCATGGGTGGGCTGCGTCAGGTCCTTACTGGTGGGCTGTTCGACGGGATGGATCGGCTGTTGTACCGGCGTGGTCATGTGGATCATGCCTCTTTCCTATTCGGGCCGAAGGCGGCCGCTTCGGGTAAAACGCAGGGAAGCCCTTAGGGTTGCGCCCTGACCTGGCCTTCGGCACTCATCCCCCATGGCCTACCTGCTAGCCCTCCTCATCGGCCTTTCATGCGCGCTGCAACTGCCCTGGGTGATGGTGCAGGGCGGCGGCTGGTGGCTGGCGCCGGGCGGCGATGTCGCGCAGTCGATGCTCGGCCATCTCGCCTTCCAGGCCGATGGCTGGCGGTTTCCGCTGTTCCGCATCGCCTCCCTCATGCCGCCGCAGGGCGTCAATGCCCTGCTGCTCGATGCCAATCCGCTGGTCTCTTTGCTGGCCAAGCTCTTGCCGGGTGGGCCGCATAATCTTCTCGGCTGGTGGCTTTTCGCCTGCTTCGCGGCGCAGCCGGTGGCAGCGGCCTATGCCCTGCGCGGGATGGGAGAGCGGCGGATTTTCCCGGCCCTGGCGGTGGCGGCGCTGGCGGCGGCAATGCCCAGCCTGTGGTTCCGCCCGATGCATCCCAATCTCTGCGGACATTTCGTGGTGCTATTGGCGCTGGGCGCCACGCTGCGGCTGCTGCGTGGCCAGCCTGGCTGGGGCATGGCGGTGGCGGTCTTGCTGCTGGGCGCATTCACCCATCCCTATCTGCTGGCCATGGCCGCCGCCCTGCTCTGCGCTGTGCCATTGCAGGCTGCCATCGCGCGGGATTGGCCCGGGCTGCGCCGCGCCGGGCTGGCCCTGGCCCTGGCGCTGGGCGGCACGGCCGGGCTGATGGCCTTGGCGGGATTTTTTGGCGCGGCGGCCGGAGATAGGGGCTTCGGGCGCTTCTCGATGAACCTGCTCTCCCCGCTATTGCCGCAACTCTCGGGGCTATTCGGCGGCGCCATGCTTGATGCCACCGGCGGGCAATATGAGGGTTTCAATTATCTCGGCGCTGGCGTGCTGGTGGTGGTGGCGCTGGCCTGGCACCGGCCGCCGCGCTGGATGGCCGCGCTGCTGGTGGTGCTGATGGGCCTTGTGCTGCTGGCACTGAGTTCGCGCATTTATGCGGGGCCGGTGCTGCTGCTCGATCTCGGCCTGAAGCCCTGGGAGGATATTTTTGGCGCCTTCCGTGCCTCTGGTCGGCTCTTCTGGCCGGTGGGCTATGCGGCGCTGATTCTGGCGATAGCGGCGCTGGCGGCGCGGCTGCGGCCGATGGCTTTTGGCACCTTGTGCATGCTCGCCATCGGCCTGCAATGGCTGGATACCGCGCCCCTGCGTGCCCGCGCCCATGCGATGATGGCCAGCCCCGCTGCCGCCCCACCGCCGCCCGGCTTTGCCGAAGCACTCACCGCCGCCACCAGCCTCACCTTCCTGCCAGCCGCGCCCTGCATCATGGGGGCCGAGCGCGACCTGGCGCAGAGCCTCGCACTTGTGGCGGTGCGGCTGGGCATCGCCGTCTCCAGCGTGCCAGCCGCGCGCATGCCGGCGGGCTTTGGCTGCGAGGCTGCGGCGAGCGATGCGGTGGAAACCCCGCTGCGCCCCGGTGAATTGCGCCTGGTGCTGGAGCACGCGTTCATATCCCGGCTGGATGCCCGCCTGCTGGGTGCCGGTGTGGGCTGCCTCGGCGCGCTGCCCAGGCTCTGCGGCGAGGGGCTCGGCACGCCCCTGCCGGCCAGCCAGCCCCCTGCCATGCCCATCCGTGGCGAGCCATTCGACCCGCGGCCCTTCCAGGCGCATGGCTGGGCCGGGGCCTGGAATGCCGGGCCGCGCAGCACCCTATTGCTGCCCGCCGGCGGCGGCACCCTGGAATTGCGCTTGCGCGGCGTGGCGCTCAATCCCGGCGGCACAAGGGTGGTTTCCGTGCGGGTGAATGACGGCCCAGCCAGCGAATGGCGGCTGGCGGATATGGCCGAGGCCACCCAACGCATCCTGCTGCCCCAGGGGCCCGTGCGCATCACCTTCGATGTGCCACGCCCGGTGGACCCGCAGCGCCGCGGACTGGGCCGGGTTGCACATCGCGTGGGGATGCAGCTTATGTCCGCCCGTTTGATGGATTGAGGGTTTCTCCATGGCATTGCGCATTGGCATTATCGGCATCACCGGCCGTATGGGGCAGCTCCTGGCCCGCGAGGTGGAGGCTGTGGGCGCCATATTGGTGGGCGGCACCATCCGCCCGGGCAGCGCCGCGCAGTCCGGCATCACCATCCTCGCCGATGCCGATGCCCTCTTCGCCGCCAGCGATGCGGTGATCGATTTTTCCCACGCCCATGCCGCCAGCACCCATGCCGCCGCCGCAGCGCGGGCGCAAAAAGCCTTCATCCTGGGCAGCAGCGGGCTCTCCACGGCCGAGGAAGCCGCCGTGGCCGAGGCCGCGCAACACGCCCCCATCGTCTATGCCGCGAATTTCGCCCCGGGCGTGAACATCATGTTCGCCATTGCCGAGCGCATGGCCGCCGCCCTGCCCCCCGAGCAATACGACGCGGAAATCGTGGAGATGCATCACCGCCAGAAGGTGGATGCGCCCTCGGGCACCGCCATTGGCCTGGGCCGGGCCGTGGCGCGCGGGCGCGGCACCACGCTGGAGGCGGCGGGCCGTGAATCCGGCCGCGATGGCCATAACGGCGCGCGTGGCACCGGCACCATCGGCTTTGCCGCCCTGCGGGGCGGCCAGGTGGTGGGCGAGCACACGCTGATCTTCGCCGCAGGCTCCGAGCATATCACCCTCGGCCATCGCAGCTTTGATCGCGCATCCTATGCCGTGGGCGCGGTGCGGGCGGCACATTGGGCCGCCGCCCAGCCTGCAGGGCTCTATGACATGAAGGATGTGCTGGGCATCGGCTGAGCGTCTTCAAGCCTCGCGGCTGCGCAAGGCGGCCCGGAAAATGCGGGAAAACAAAAACCAGAGCCCGTTCAGACCCCGCGCATCACCTCCAGCACGGCATCACCATAGCGCTCCAGCTTGGTCGCACCCACGCCCGGCACCTCGGCGAGTTGGTCCAGACTGCTCGGCATACGGTCGGCGATCTCGGCCAGCGTCCGGTCGTGGAAAATGACATAGGCCGGCACGCCCTGGGCCTTGGCCTCGGATTTGCGCCATTCCCGCAGCGCATCAAAGGCGGGGTTGTCGCTGGTCACCGGGCTTGCGCGTTCGCGGTCACGCGCGGCGGGGCTGCCGGTCTCGATCATATCGGCCCGCATCATCACCGCCGCCTGGCCCTTCAGGATGGGCCGCGCCGCCTCGGTGGGCAGCAATTCACCATGGTTTTCCACCGCAACGTCCAGCGCACCCTGCGCCACCAATTGCCGGGCCACGCCGCGCCAGGTCACATCCGACACATCCTTGCCCACGCCAAAAGTGGGCAATTGGTCATGGCCATGCTGCGCCACCTTGTCGGTCAGCCGGCCGCGCAGCACGTCGATCACATGCCCCACGCCAAAGCGCTGGCCGGTGCGAAGCACCGCAGAGAGCAGCTTTTGCGCCGCCACCGTGCCATCCCACAGCTTGGGCGGATTGGCGCAAACATCGCAGCGGCCGCAATCCTGTTCCAGATCATCACCAAAACAGCGCAGCAAAATCCGCCGCCGGCAGGTTGCCGCCTCGGCAATGGCCACCATGGCCTCAAGCCGCGAACGCTCGATGCGCTTCTGCTCGTCGCTGGCCGGGCTTTCCTGAATGCGGTGGCGGGCGATGGCGATATCGCCCGCGCCATAGAGCAGCAGCGCCTCGGCCGGCAGCCCATCACGCCCCGCGCGGCCAATTTCCTGGTACCAGCTCTCGGGCGAGCGCGGCAGGTCGGTATGCGCCACCCAACGCACATCCGGCCGGTCAATGCCCATGCCGAAGGCGATGGTGGCGCACATCACCACGGCATCGCCGCGGGCGAAGCGGCGGTGATGGGCGCG
This sequence comes from Rhodovarius sp., assembly GCF_040399605.1. Lineage (NCBI taxonomy): Bacteria > Pseudomonadati > Pseudomonadota > Alphaproteobacteria > Acetobacterales > Roseomonadaceae > Rhodovarius > Rhodovarius sp. Next base: position 4,332 of record NZ_JBBARU010000054.1, read on the forward strand.
CTTATCGGCGCCATCCATGCCGGCATGGAAATGCAGCGCATCCAGCCCATCCTTGCGCAGCCATTCGGCGGTCGATTCGGTTTTCGCCCGGCTGCCGCAATAGACAATGCCAGCCCCGCGCCCATCGGAGACGCGGTTAATGAAGCCGCGCAATTGGGCGCGCTCCTGCTCACGCGGCGCCGCGCGGACAAAAATATTCGGCCGGTCGAAGCCGCCGCGAAACACCGGCGCCGCCTCCAACGAAAGCTGGCTGCGGATATCCTCGACGGTGCGGGCATCGGCGGTGGCGGTCAGCGCTAGCCTTGGGACATGGGCAAAACGCTCCGCCAATACCGTAAGCGCGCGGTACTCGGGGCGGAAATGATGCCCCCATTGGCTGACGCAATGCGCCTCATCGATGGCGAAGAGCGCGATATCGCGCCGGGCCAGGCTGTCCAGCGTGCCATCCATGGTCAGCCGCTCGGGCGAGACATAAAGCAGCTTCAGGCTGCCATCGCCCATCTGCCGGCGAATATCGCGCCGGGCCTCATCATCAATATCGGAATGCAAAGCCGCCGCCGCCACGCCCTGCTGGCGCAGCGCCGCCACCTGATCCTCCATCAGCGCGATGAGCGGCGATACAACCACCGCCAGGCCCGGCATGCACAAGGCCGGCACCTGAAAGCAGAGCGACTTGCCGCCGCCGGTGGGCATGAGCACAAGCCCCGAGCCACCGGCCATCACATGCGCCACAATCTCCGCCTGCTGCGGCCGGAACGCCGCGTAACCAAAAACCTGGCGGAGGATTTGTCCCGGTTCGGCGATCACTCGCCGAAGCGGATTTCCACCCGGCGGGATTCCATCTCCATGAACTCGAAGGGCACCGGGCCGCGGGCCACGCTGCGCACGCGGCCGGGTGCCACGCCGGCCTCGATCAAATGATTGGCAACATGCTCGGCCCGGGCGCGGCTGAGCGCCTGATTGAAGCGCCGGCCGCCCTCGGGGTCGGCAAAGCCCAGCACCCGCACCGAGGCTGTGGGGTGGCGGGCGGCGGTGGCGGCGGCAGCGCGCACCAGCGCAACCCCCGATTCTTCCAAGGCCGCGCTGTCGCCCGTGAAGAAAATGATCACCGGCGGCTCGTTTCGGGCATCAAGATCAGGCGTAGCGCAACCGGCCATGGCAAGGGCGAGGGGGGCCAGCAGGATGAGGCGGCGGATCATGCGAATCTCCGGGTTTGTTACCCTCGCAATGCCGAAGCGCTTCCCCCGCGTCAACGTCGACCCTCACCGTGAACAGGCGGCGCCACCCAGAACACAGAATTTCGCGCAATGCTGATGGTTCAGCGCCACAGGGATCGCGGCCTCGGCCAGCGTCGCACCAAGTTCAAAGCGCTGATCATAGGCCAAGAGGGTGCAGGCCAGCACCGCCGGCCGCGCAGCCCCTCGCCGCTTCACCACCATGCGCGAGGAGGCGCACATCAGGCTATCAGGCGATTTGCCCAGGATATCCCAGCAAGCCTCGGTGATTTCGGGCACATCCACCCGGGCATCCATTTCGGGAAAAAGCATCAGCGCCACCGGGTCCATCGGGTCGATCCCAATGCCATGGGCGGCGAAAAGCGCGCCAAACCCTTCTCGCGTGGCGGCATCACCAAAAGCCGCGCGGCCGGCGACGTGAAGATTGAAACCATGCCGGGCCAACCAGACCAGCCCGTCAAGCGCGATGGCAAAGCTGCCTCCGCCGCGCTCCTGGTCATGCAAGGCCGCGTCGAAATGGTCGAGGCTGACGCGCAGGGTCAGCCTATCGCCATAATCGTCGCGCAGGCGCAGCAGCGCTGCCTCGTGCTGGCGCATGGGCTTCATCGCATTGGTCAGCACCAGCGCATGCAGGCCGCGGGCCAATACCGCCTCCAGCATGGGCACCAGGTCGCGGTTCATGAAGGGCTCACCGCCGGTAAACCCCACCTCCTCCAGCGGTTCGCCGCGTGCCGCGGCCTCGTCCAGAAAGGCCAGCACCTCGTCCAAGACGATATAGACCAGCGCATCATTGCGCGGGCTGCTCTCGATATAGCAATTGGTGCAGGTGATATTGCACAAGGTGCCAGTATTCACCCACAGGGTGGTGAGGCCGCCAAACGCCACGGCGGCGCGGCGCTCACCCTTCAGCGTCACTACCGCATCCTCAAACTTGCCAGCTGCCAGTGGCGTGAAGGGGGCATTGTCCAGCGGAGGGGTCATGCAGCGCCTGTTATCTCTGTAGGCTTTGGTTAGCATGGAGACGCCCCATGGTGCCAGCGCCGGGCCTGCTTGCCCCCGCGCCCAAGCAGCGCCACATAGCCATCATGGATATTGCCATCACTCTCAACGGTGAACCCCGTGCCGTTGCCGCCAGCACCGTGGCCGAGCTGCTGCGCGAAATCGGCCTGGACACCCGCAAAGTGGCCGTGGAGCGCAACGAGGAAATCGTCCCGCGCAGCACCTATGCCGATACCCGCCTCGTAGCGGGGGACCAGTTGGAAATCGTGCATTTCATTGGGGGGGGCTGAAGCTCATGGATGATGTCTGGGAAGTCGCCGGTCGCAAATTCACCTCACGGCTGATCGTGGGCACCGGCCGCTATAAATCACTGGAGGAGACCGCCGCCGCCACCGCCGCCAGCGGGGCCGAGATCGTCACCGTCGCCGTGCGGCGGGTGAATATCGGCGATGCCTCAGCGCCCATGCTGCAGGATTTTGTCTCCCCCTCTCAATACACCTATCTGCCCAATACCGCTGGCTGCCACACGGCGAAGGATGCCGTGCGCACGCTGCGCCTGGCGCGTGAGGCGGGGGGGTGGAACCTCGTGAAACTGGAGGTGCTGGGCCCCCCGCCCTACCTCTACCCCGATATGGTCGGCACTTTTGAGGCCGCAGCCGCGCTCATCGCCGATAATTTCGAGGTGATGGTCTATTGTGCCGATGACCCGCTGGCCGCCAAGCGGCTGGAGGAGATGGGCTGCGTCGCCATCATGCCACTCGGCGCGCCCATTGGTTCCGGCATGGGGGTGGTGAACCCCTATATGATCCGCAGCATCAAGCAGAATGCCAAAGTGCCCGTGCTGGTCGATGCCGGCATAGGCACGGCAAGCGACGCAGCCCTGGCCATGGAATTGGGCTGCGATGCGGTGCTGCTCAACAGCGCCATCGCCCATGCGCAGGACCCGGTGATGATGGCTGTCGCCATGAAACATGCGGTGATGGCCGGGCGCGCGGCTTACCTGGCGGGGCGGATGCCAAAGGATTACCGGGCGGATCCCTCCAGCCCGATGACGGGCACTATCTCTTCGGCCAGGCCGCCGGCTTCATAGGCTCCATGGCGGCAAAATCCGGCTCCTCCGCCGCGCCAAAACCCGCAACAGCGATGGAGGCGATATCCAGCGCCCCCTCACGGATCGCAAGCCGCGGCCCATGGGCGGTATCGGCATAAAGCCCCGGATGCGCCTCCATGAAGCGCACCGCCTCGGCCTTCGGCCGCCCCTGGAAACCGGCGATGAAGTGGTGGCCATTGCGCTCGACATGGCGCAGCCCCAGGGCGCTGACCAGGGCGAGGTCCTGCTGCACGCAGAGCCCGGCCAGCGTGGTCAGATCCTCGGCTGACATGAAGTACTGGCCGCCTGCGTCATTCCAGGCGCGGCAGCGCGCGTGGTTCACGAAACTCCGCCAAAACCCCTTGCAGGCCTTGGTGGAAACCCCGGCATAGCCCAGCCCCTTCGCGGTGACGAAGGCCGAGAGGTCGCCATCACTCTCATCGATAATCACCGGCCGCGCCTTCGCCAGCGCCCCCATGGAGGTATCCAGCGCCCGGGCGCGGGCCACCGGCTGCTCAATATAGGCGATGCTGGCGCAGAGCCGGGCCAAGCGCGGCTCCGCCATCATGGAATGCCATAGCGCCAAAGCGCTTTCGCCATCGCCATATTGCTCATTGCCATCGAGGCTTGCCTGATAGGCCTCCCCCGCATCGAGCACCGCCGCAATCTGGCAAAGGCGGTCGATATCTGCCGCCAGATTGCCGCCCACTTTCAGCTTCCACCAGCGATGGCCGTAATGCCGGGCCACCTCTTCGAGGGTTTCGGGCAGCCCGTCATCCACCCGCTCGGTCACATCGGCGGCGGTGATGGGGTCCACCAGCCCCACCGTGTGGCGGGCATGAATACGGCTGGGGGCGGCGATGGGGCCCAGCATGCCGGCCGCATCGAAATCACCCAGATCGGCAATGATGTCATGCGCCGCCATGCCGCCCAGATTGCCGCGCATGGCGGTGTGGAAGGGCAATTCCACCAGCTTGAGCAAGGCATCGAAACAGGCACGGTCGAGCAACGACTGGCCATAAGCCGCAATCAGCGGATTGAGCGCCTCAGCCGCGCAGGCGGCCACATGGGCGGCGTAGCGATTGGCAAAATGCCCCCAGGCGGTGTCTGGGCCATGCGCCAGCCCGGCCTCGCAAGCGATTTCCAGCGCCCGGCGCAGCTGGTCCATGTTATCGGCATCACTCAGCGCCTGGTTCTTATCAAACCACTTCGCCGCCAATGTCTCGGCCGAAACACCCCAACCCTCGCGCCCATCCTCGGTGCGAATGCGCACCCGCACCACCGCCTGCCGCCCATCGCGCACGGTGATGACGCCAAAACGGAAGGGCATGCGGAGCAGAAACGGCCATTCGCGCCGCTCCACGGCCAGAATGGTGAAACGCGGAGCATCCATGATCAAAGCGCCCTGAAGCCGTATTGTCCCAGCGTCTTGAAGGCGAGACGGATGAGAACAAGGGTATTGCCGGCATATTGCTGGTTGGTCGTCGCATCACGCGCGAAGCGACGGACAAAGCTTGTCTCGAGAATAAAACACTCATCCTCATAACCGGCGACGCCTTGAATCAGCACCGGCCGATCCAGATCAAGATCATAGCGCGCCGAAACACCAACCCGCCAATTAGAACCCGAATCGGTGCGGGTGGAGGCGGTAAAGCCGGCCAGCACTTCGTTGCGCGTGCGCACCGGCGTGATGTAGGGCAGCGGCGGTGAATATAAATACCCAGCCTGCAGGCCCAGGCTATCCAGCCCCAGAACATTGCGGAAGCTGGTACTGGCAATGAAATCATTGAAGTTATTCTGGCCGGTCCGGCTGTCCAGCCGCGCCCGGGTGGAGACATTGAGCCAATTGGTGGGCGCCACGGTCAGCCGGCCAACATAATCGCTATTGCGGTTTTCCAGGCCGGAGCCGGCGGCGAAGGTGCTGTCCCTGTGCAGCCGCAGCGACTGGCCGGCCACCGCCTCGATCATGCCGCCATTGGGAAAATTCCAGGCTTGGCGCAGCGCATAATCCACCCGCATGCCGCCTTCCTGCCGGTCACGGCCATTGAAGCGGTTGAGGTTGAACAGCGTGGCATCGGTGAATTCATAATCGATGCTGTCTTCATTCGGGTAACGGCCCTGATAGCCGGTATTGGGCCCACCCACGACCTGCACCCGAGGCTCGATGGTCTGCTGGCCCCATTCACCCCAGTCGCGCACCAGCGGCATGCGCCAATCGGCGGCAGCGCGGAAATTGCCGACTGCGGTCTGGCCATTGGCATCGCTGAAGTAATTCGGGTTGAGCTGCTGGCGGCCGGCATTATAGGCCCGCGCATCGCCCTGCATGCGGAAATTCCACAAGCCGCCCACCGGGTCCACCTCCTCGCGCCGCCAACCCACGCGGGTGGCCAGGCGCTGGTCATAGGCGCCCACCTCGCGGGTGATGGCCAGCAAGCCGGTATCAACCTGCAAAAACCCGCCAAAGACCTTGTCCCGCGGGGCGTATTCGCCATAGGCATTGGGGCCGACGATGGGCAGCGTGCGGTTAGTGTCGCTGGTCCGCAGGCCCTGATAGACGCGGGCATCGAAGCGGGCATAACCCTCGGTGCCCCAAAAACCTTCCAAATAGGCCATGCTGGTCAGCACGCGGCGATATTCGAATTTATAGGTCCGCAGATAGGTGTCGCTTGTGGCGCGATTCACCTCCAGCCCGGTTCGCCAATTCTCATCAAGATGAAACCGCGCACGGGAGAAAATATGGCTGGCCAGGCCTTTCTGCCCGTTATTGTCGTTGCCGTTGAAGTAACCAACACTGCTCTGAATCTGAATATCACCATTGTTGAAACGGCGGCGATAATCGGCTGAAAGATTAGGCGACTGGCGGGTCGCCAGGGTCGTCGTCAGCGTCAGATCCGACTGCTCATCAATCGCCCAGAAATACGGAATCTGAGTGAAAGCACCAAGGAAGCGGGTGCTTCCCGAGGTGGGAAAAATCAGCCCCGAGGAGCGCGGCGATTGCGGATCAGGGTGCGAGAAGAACGGCGCATAGAGCAGCGGCACGCCATAGAACTCCACACGCGCATCGCGATAGGCCACACGCTGCACCTCGGTGTCCTGCGTCGCGGTGCGGGCGCGCACCTGCCACAGCGGCGGCCGGCTGGGGTCGCTCTCGCAAAGGTTGCAGGAGGAATAGACCACGCGGGTGAGGTCGGTGAACGTGGCAGGCTGGGTGCCGGGCGGCGCGCCCTCGGGCACCGGCACCGGGGTGCGGCGGGCGCCATTGGCAACGAGCCTTGCATTGGCCGCGAGCAGCGCCCGCACGCCAGTGAGCACGCCCTCACGAAAGCCTTCGCCCAGTTCGGCCTCTTCGGCGAAGAGAACCTGGCCATCCGCCTCCATGAGCTGGACATTGCCACGCACCGTGGCAATGCCGCTCTGACGGTCATAGATGAAGGTATCGGCACGCAGAATACGCTCATTCTGCCAGGCCTCCACCCTGCCGCGGGCGGTGACGATGCCGCGCTCGCGGTCATACTCCACCTCATCGGCGGTGAAGGTAACGGGGGGATTGTTGCTTGCACCCGGCGCGGCAGAGCGGGCCGCAGCACCCGCAGCAGGGGTTGGAGGCGAGGCCGCGGCTCGTGTTTGCAACGGCGTCGCAACGGTCCCGCCGCGATCCAGCGGCGAGCCCATCGCATTGGGGTCGGCAAAGCTGCGGCCCGTCTGCGCCTCAAGCGGGCCGATCAGGCATAGGCTGAGCAGCCCGGCACCAGGCAGCAGCAGGCGCCGGGCCTTGCCGGCGAGCGACGCAGCAAAGCCGCGCCTCAGCCTGGCACCTGAGCGGAGATGAGCGGCCTTTTTGGGGGGGGTGGGGGCTGCCATAGGTAAAGCTCTACCCATCCTCCTGGTGCAGCAATAGCCCCAGGGCCAGAAGCAATCCCGCAATACAGGGCGCCCAGGCCGCCAGCCAGACCGGCAAGGCGCCGGATTCACCAAATTCCGCCGTCACCTTATCAAGCACGAAGAGGGCAAAACCGGCCGCAACACCCGCCCCCAGCATCCGCGCCACCCCGCCCTGGCGCGAGGGCCGCATCGAAAATCCCGCCGCCAGCAGCGCCATGGCCACGGACAGCGCCGGGAGCGCCAGCAGGGACTGGAATTGCAACCGGTGCCGGATGGCCGAAAAACCCGCCTGTTCCAGAATCGCAATAAAGCCCGGCAGGGCCCAAAAGCTGAGCGTATCCGGCGAGGCGAAGCTGTCCTCGATTCGGTCAGGCGTGAGGTCGGTGGCGAGGATCAGGGTGGTGGGGGGCATGGGCAGGCGGTCCGCCCCGAACAGCACGGCATTTTCCAGCACCCATCGCCCGGGCAAGAGCTGCGCGCGCGGCACCGCAATGCGCTGCAGCGCCCGATCATTGGCCGAAAGCCGCCAGATCGTCACATCCTCAATGCTGAAATCAAGGTTCCGGCGGGAGGAGAGCAACACCGTGGGCCGGCCGGAAATAATCGCCACACCACCAGGCTCCAATTCCCGATCAGCCTGGCGCAACCACAGCCTGCCGCCGGCCAATGCGGTCACCCCGCCACCGGCGCGCAAAAAAGTCGCCTCCAGCCGTTCAGCGCGCGAGAGCATGGCCGATGAGACCGGCGAGATGGCGGTCATGGCGAGGCCGCCAAAGGTCAGCGCCACCACGATCGGCCCCAGCAAAAACCCCCAGGCCGAAACACCGGTGGCGCGCGCCACAATCAGCTCAGAAGAACGCGTCAGCCGCCAAAAGGCCAAAATGCCGCCCAGTAGAATGGCGAAAGGCATGATCTGAATGGAGAGGAAGGGCATCCGCAGCCCGGCGATGGAGGCCACAAGCGCGAAGCTGGCATCGGGGCGGGTCGCCGCCCGGCGCAGCAATTCGATGAAATCAAACAGCGAGACCAGCAGCGTCAGGGTTGTCAGCATCGTGATGCTGGAGAGCAGGAATCGGCGCCCGACATAAAGCGTAAGGGTCTGCGCGAAGGTCATGCCCGTGCCGCCGCCCGCGGAGGAATGCGGCTGCTCCGCCGCCAGCCCGGCATGCCGGACAACACCCAGGCCGAGGCCAATCCGGGCAGAATGGCGTGAATCCAGACCAGGGGAATGAGCGCATTGCTGCGCGCCGCGGCGCTATTGGCGATCAGCCCCACCGCAAGCAGCGCCACCATCAGCGCCGAGCCCATAAACAGCTTCAGCCCGCCGCCAAAGCGCTGGAACTGCCCGGTGAGCGCAACCGCAAGGCCCAGCAGCGCCAGAGAAAACCCCGTCAGCGGGTTGGACATGCGCTGATGCGCCTCAGCCCGGAAGCGCCTGCGGTCACGGATCGAGACCTCGGGCTCGGGGTGGAGAAGGTCGGTCAGGCCGCGCTCCTGGGCATTGCGGAAGCGACTCTGCTCAGCGCGATTGGCGCGCGCCAGGTCCAGGCTATTTTCGCTGAAACTGAGAATATTCAGCCGCATGCCACCTGCTGGGTTGCGTTCAAGCTGTTGGCGCTGGCCGTTTACCAGCGTCACGCGTGGGCCTTCGGGGCCATTGGTGATGCGCCCGGCCTCGGCCAGGATAGTCACCGGCGCGCCACGCTCGCGCGCATCATGCACCAAGATGCCGCGCAGCGTGCCATCCAATTCGCGGGTGCGGGCATAAACGGTGAGATCCTCGCCCACGGTGGAGAAGACCCCTTCCTGCAACAGCAGGCCGGCCATCTGGTTGCGAATTTCAAATTGCCATTCGCGGAAAGAGGCATGGCTGATCGGCACCAGGTAAAGCGTGAGGAAATACCCCACCAGCACCGCCAAACCAGAGACCGCCAGCGCCGGGCGCGACAATTGCCATTGCGACAGGCCCGCCGCACGCATCACCACCAATTCACGGTCCGAGCCCAACCGGACATAGGTGAAGAGCACCACCACAAACGTGGTGATAGGCAGAATCACGGCGAAGAAGCTGGGCAGCAGCAGCGATGTCAGTTCCAGAAACACCCACAGCGACAACCCACGATCCAGCACCAGCTCGATGAAGCGCAGCGACTGCGTCAGCCAGATAAGCGCGGCCAGGCCGATGGTCACCGCCAGCAGCGCGCCACCCAGTTGCCGAAAGATATAGGTGTCGAGGCGCGTGATCACGGCTGGCTTATAGACGGGCTCGCAGCCGCCGGCCAGGAAGGCAGCAATGCATCCTCAACATCGCCCCACCCCGCCATCACGGCAGGACTTTGCCCGGATTCATCAGCCCAAGCGGGTCCAGCGCCGCCTTGATTGCCTGCATGGCAGCGAGTTCGGCCCCGCCACGCCAATCCTCCATCATGTCGGTCTTGAGGCGCCCAATGCCGTGCTCGGCAGAAAAACTGCCGCCATAATCCCGCACGATCTCATTCACGCAATCCATGATGTCATGGCTGCGGGCGAGGAACTCCGCCGCCGCCATACCCGGCGGCTGGGCCAAATTCATGTGGATATTGCCATCACCCAAATGGCCGAAAGGCACCGGCCGGCTGCCAGGAATGAGCTTTTGCAGCGCCTCGGAGCAGCGGCGGATCATCTCCGGCACCGCTGAGACAGGCACCGAAACATCATTCTTGACCGAGGCGCCAGCGCGTTTCTGGCCCTCCGGGTGCTCCTCCCGCAGCTTCCAGATGGCAGCGCGCTGGGCCACCGATTCCGCCAGCGCGGCATCCAGCACCTCGCCCGCCTCCATCGCCGCTTCCAGCACGTTTTCCAGCAAGCCGCGCAGGCCAGCCTGGGGGCGGGAGGAGGCGAGGTCGACCAGCACGTAATGCTGCGCCCGCTCGGCCAATGGCAGGCTCACGCCCGGCACATGGTCCAGCACCAAATGCATAGAGCCTGCGGACATGTATTCAAAGGCGCGCACCGCACCCTCATCCTGGTCACGAAAGCGGCGGAACAGCGCCAATGCCGCGGCTTCATCGGCCACCGCACACAGCGCCACCGCCTCCTCCCGCGGCAGCGGAAACAGGCGCAGGGCAGCGGCGGTGATAAAGCCCAGCGTGCCCTCGGCCCCCACCATGAGGTGGCGCAGCGCATATCCGGTATTGTCCTTGCGCAGCCGGCGCAGCCCGTTCCAGATCGTGCCATCGGGCATCACGCATTCCAGGCCCAGCATCAATTCACGGGCATTGCCATAGCGCACCGTGGTATTGCCGCCGGCATTGGTGGAGAGCACGCCACCAATGGTGGCCGAACCCTCAGCACCCAGCGAGAGCGGGAACAGCGCCCCGGCCTCGCGCGCCACATCCTGCGCGGTTTTCAGCACCAGGCCAGCTTCCACCACCATGGTCATGTCGGTGGTATCAATGCTGCGCACGCGGTTCATGCGGGTGAGGGCAATAACAATCTGCCGCCCGCTCTCATCGGGCGTGGCACCACCCACCATGGAGGTATTGCCGCCCTGAGGCACCATGGGCACCCCCGCCGCCACACAGGCTTTGACGCAGGCCGAAAGCTCCTCGGTGCTGCCCGGCCGCAGCACGGCCAGCGCCGCGCCCTGATAAAGGCTGCGCCAATCCGCCAGCATGGGCGCGGCATCGGCGCCTCTCAGCAGGCCAGCGGGGCCGGTGATGGCCTCCAGGGTTTCCAAAAGCGAGGTGGGGTGCGGGGCTTCGGGCATCCCCCAGCAATCCCGCTTGCGCGCGGCGGGGTCAAGCGGCACCCTGGCCCCATTGCATTCCTGAGGAGGGCGCCATGCGGCAAACCCGCATTCCCTGTGTCATCATGCGCGGCGGTTCCAGCCGCGGCCCTTATTTTCTGGCCTCTGACCTGCCGGCGGATGTGGCGACGCGAGACGCCGTACTCCTCGCCGCCATGGGCAGCCCGCACCAGTTGCAGGTCGATGGCATTGGCGGCGCCAATACCCTGACCAGCAAGGTCGCCATCATCTCGCCCAGTGCCGAGGCGGATGTGGATGTGGATTACCTCTTCGCCCAGGTCGATATCGGCAAGGCCCTCGTCGATACCCGGCCCAATTGCGGCAATATGCTCGCCGGCGTCGGCCCCTTCGCGCTGGAAGCGGGCCTGCTGCCCGCCACCGGTGATGAGACCCTCGTGCGCATCCGCAACAAGAACACCGGCGCCCTGGTCGAGGCGCTGATCCAAACCCCCGGCGGCGAAGTGACCTATGACGGCACGGCGGAAATCCCCGGCGTGAACGGCACCGCCGCCCCCATCATGCTGCGTTTTCGCCAGGTGGCGGGCGCCAAGACCGGCCGACTTTTCCCCACCGGCCTGCGGAGCGATGTAATCGATGGCGTGGAGGTCTCCCTGGTCGATTGCGCCATGCCGATGATGATCCTCCGCGCAGCCGATCTGGGCATATCGGCAGAGGCAGCCCCCACCGAGATCGATGGCGACAAGGCGCTGCTGGCCCGCATCGAGGCCATTCGCATGGAAGCCGGCCACCGCATGGGCTTTGGCGATGTGACCGATAGCGTGGTGCCCAAGGTCGGCCTGGTCGGCCCCACCGATGGGGCAGATTTCGCCGTGCGCTATCTCACGCCACATGCCGTGCATAAGGCCCTGGCGGTGACAGGGGCGATCTGCCTCGCCGCCGCCGCCAAATGCCCCGGCACCACGGTGCATTCCGTGAGCAAGCCGGTGGGCGACATTGCCACTATCCGCCACCCCGGTGGCGTGATCGAGGTGCCGATCGCCATGAATGGCGCCGAGGATGTGGCCTGGGCCGGCATGCAACGCACCGCGCGCCGCATCATGGAGGGCACGCTTCTGGTACCCGGGCGCGTCTGGGCCGGCGACAAGCCCATGGCACTGGCAGCCGAATGATGCGCCGGCGCCATCTTCTCGCCGCGCTGGCACCGCTGCCGGCGCTGGCCCAGCCGGCTTTCCCCACAAGGCCCGTGCGCATCCTCACCGCCTTCGCCGCCGGCGGCGGCACCGATCTCATCGCCCGCACCCTGGCCCAGGCCATGACAGCGCCGCTCGGGCAGAGTGTCATCGTGGAGAACAAGCCCGGCGCCGGCGGCAATCTGGCCACCGACACCGCCGCCCAGGCCCCGGCCGATGGCTATACCATCCTGATGGGCAATCATGGCCCGATGAGCGTGAACCCCACCCTGTTCCGCAATTTGCGCACCAATCCCGAAACGGCGCTGGAGCCGATTGGCCTCGTGGCCGATGCGCCGCTGGTGGTGGTGGTGGGTTCACGCTCGCAGGCGACACATTTCCCGGCGCTGATGGCGGAAATCCGCGCCGCGAATGGCACCATCACATACGGATCGGCCAGCAATGGCTCAGCCAGCCACCTGGCCGCGGCGCTGCTGATGCAAATGACGGGGCTGGAGGCCGAGCATATCCCCTATCGCGGCGCCGCCCCGGCGCTGACCGATGTTGTGAGCGGCACGCTGCATTTCATGATCACCACCTTGCCCTCGGTCACCGGATTGATCGCAGGTGGCCAGGTGCGGGCGCTGGCGGTGACGGGCGAGGCCTCCATCGCCGTGCTGCCCTCCGTGCCGCCAGTGGCGGCCACCGTGCCCGGCTATAAGGCCACGGCCTGGTACGGCATCCTGGTGCGCAGCGGCACACCCGCGCCGATCATGGCCAGGCTGGCCGAGGCCAAGCGCGCCGCCATGGCCGACCCCATGCTGATCAACCGCCTGCGCGAAGAGGGGGCAGAGCCCTCCGCCATGGATGGCCCCGGCTTTGGCCGGCTGATCCGTGAGGAAAGATTGCGCTGGGCCGAGGTGGTCAGGCGGGCCAATATCACCGTCGATTGAAGGCCGGCGCCCTTCCACCAGCTTCGACATATATATCAACGAATTTCCCGGATTCTTGATCAGTATTCAAACCAATAATCGAACGAAGGTGCAGGAAACTGAGTTTCTTGCCGGGGTGGTCGAGGGGCAAAGCCCCTCGACCTTACCCCCCCTCACCCTTCATTTCTCCCCAGCCACAAGCCAATCATCACCCCAGCGCATACACGCCAAGCCCGATGATGCCACCGGCCAGCAGCACGAAAAGCGGGCTGCGGTCGCTGCGCCAGATGAACAGCGCGCTGCCCGCCGTGATGAAGGGTGCGAGCGTAAAAAATGCCGCCGCCTCGCCCAGGATAAAGCCCGAGGCGCCCATCAGGCCCAGCGCCAGCGGCACCAGCCCGGCCTGGGCCGGCTTGATCCACCAGGCACCCTTCAGCGCCTCCAGCCAGCCCGCCACCGTCCAGGCCAGGCAGGCCGCAGGGGTGAGAATGCCAATGGTGGCCAGCGCCATACCGCCCCAGCCGCCAATCGCCATGCCCATCACGCTGGCAGACAGGATATTCGGCCCCGGCGCCGCCTGGGCCAGCGCATAAAGCTGCGAGAAGGTGGCGTCATCCATCCAGCCACGGCTCTCGACCAGAATGCGATGCATCTCCGGCGAAAGCGCATTGGCGCCGCCCACCGCCAGCAGCGACAGCATCGCGAAGGTGGACAGGATATCGAGCGGCGAAGGGCTCATCTCGGTGCCCTCGCAGCAAAGGCCCGGCGCAGCGACATCCCCACACAGATCGGCGCGAAAACCAGAATGATCCACGGCAATGGCACCCGCCAGAAAGCCGCCAGCGCCGCGATCACCAGGATAGCAAGAATCTGCTCAGGCGGCGGCTTCAGCCGAAACCCTGATTTCAGCGCCGCCCCCAGCGCCATCCCCGCCGCCGCCGCCGCCACCCCCTTCATGAAGGCGCCGATCCAGGGGTTCTGGCCAAATTCCTGCCAGACCACCACCAGCCCCAGCACGACGCAAAGCGGCAGCAGAAAGAACCCGCCCACCGCCGCCAGGCTGCCCATCAGCCCATGGCAGCGCCGGCCATACATCACCGCGAAATTGCCGATATTCGGCCCGGGCAACACCTGGGACAGGCCCAGCAACTCGGCATATTCGCGCTCCGTCATCCAACCGCGACTATCCACCAGCACCTGACGCGCCCAGGCCACGGCGCCGCCAAAGGCAAGGCCGCCGATTTGCAGAAAGCCCATGAAGAGTTCGCCAGGGCTGGGGGTGCGGGATTCACTCATGGCCCAAGCCAAGGCGCTCGCCGCCCCGCTGTCCAGCCCCCTATCGTGGCGCCGCCGCGCGCATCAGCCGGTCATTGATCGCAGCGCCCAGCCCCTCATCAGGCACGGCCTGGGCGGCAATGCCGCGCAGCCCCAACCGCGCCCCCTCGGCATCCAGCCAGCGCAAACCGCTGAACAGCCGGGCCGCCGCTTCCACCGCATCGCCACCCTGGGAAAGGTTCCAGGTGATCGCCGCCCCCGGCAGCGCCGGGCCAAAGGCCAACAAAGCCTCATCGCCGCGCACTTCGCCCGCCGCCAGCCGCAGCGGCAGGGAGGGCGCGTAATGCGACAGCATCATCCCCGGGCTGCGCAAGGTGGGCGCCGGTCCGGCATTGATCGGCAAGGCCACGCCCACCGGACCGATCACCGCCTCAATCGCAGCCCGCGGCACCCCCCCCGGCCGCAGCAAGACCGCGCCCGCGCCGGAAAGATCCAGCACCGTGCTCTCCACCCCCACCGCACAGGGGCCGCCATCCAGCACAGCGGCGATGCGGCCCGAAAGCTCCTCCATCACATGCGCCGCCGTGGTCGGGCTGACCCGGCCCGAGCGATTGGCCGAGGGTGCCGCCACCGGCAGCCCCGCCGCGCGCAGCAGGGCCGCCGCACCGGGATGCGCCGGCACCCGCACCGCCAAAGTGTCCAACCCGGCCCCAGCAAGCAGGTCCACCCGGCTGCGCGGGTGGCGCGGCAGCACCATGGTCAGCGGCCCAGGCCAGAAGGCGGCGGCCAGGGCGCGCGCCCGCGCATCGGGGATGATTTCGGCGAAAGCCGCCTCAGCCTCGGCGAAATGGCAGATCAGCGGGTTGAAATGCGGCCGGCCCTTGGCCGCGAAAATCCCCGCCACCGCGGCCCCATTGCGCGCATCGCCGCCCAGCCCATAGACCGTCTCGGTGGCAAAGGCGACGAGCCCACCCGCCCGCAGCAGCGCCGCGGCGGCCTCGGGGTCGGTCATCAGTTGGGTCAATCGGCACCCCAAGCGATAAAGCCGGCATTTTTGAAATCCGGCTTGCCATAGGCTAGGCGCGCGCCGGCCATATCGGTCACCCGCCCGCCAGCCGCCTCCACCACCGCCTGGCCCGCCGCACTGTCCCATTCCATCGTGGTGCCGGGGCGCGGAATCACATCGGCCAACCCCTCGGCAAGAACGGCGAATTTCATCGCCGAGCCCATATGCCGGGTCTCGGCCAGGGCATGGCCTGCGAGAATACGCTCCACCCGCGCCGGGTTGGGATGGCTGCGGCTATCCAGCACCGTCAGCCCAGCCTGCGGCCGCCGCCGGGCGCTGATCGGCCGGTGGATGCCATCATGGCGTTTCCAGGCCACCCCTTCGGTCACCAACCCGCCCACCACGCTGCCCTCCACCGGCAGGGCGATCACGCCCAGCCGCGGAAAACCATCCTCGATCAACCCGATGCACACCACGAATTCATCAATGCCCTTGGCGAATTCCTTGGTGCCATCCAAGGGATCAACCAGCCAATAGCGGGCGCTGGGCTGCATCGCGGCGCCGGCCGCCATCATCTCCTCGGCCACCACCGGAATGCCGGTCTCGCGCAAACCCTCGATGATAATCGCCTCGGCGATGGTGTCGGCCACGGTCACCGGGCTCGCATCCGATTTGCGCTCGACCACAAAACCCTGTGCGCGCACGGCCATGATGGCCTGGCCCGCCGCCTCGGCGAGGCGCGCTGCGATGTCGATCAGGTCCTGCGGCGTGTGCATCTCCTCTCGATGCCCATCTGGCGGGGGATGCGCAAGGGAACGCATCGGCTTAATGTGCCTCCAGCGAATTTTGTGATGGATAACACAATGCCCGAGATTTCCTTCGTCAAGGCAGCCCTGCCCAAGGCCGGCGCTGTGGTGGTGCTGATGGCTGAGGGGGGTGAACCCTCGGCGCTGCATCTCGCCCTCGATGCGGCCAGCGGCGGCGCCGTGGCGCGCGGGCTGGAGGCGGCGGGCTTCAAGGGCAGCAAGGGCCAATCCGCCACCATCTGGGCGCCGGCCCCGGGCATCACCAAGCTGGTCGCCTTGGGCATGGGCCCGGCCGCCGCACTCACGCCCGATTCGGCCGAGGCGGTGGGCGGCGCCGCCTACCCCCTGATCCGGGCCGAAAAGGATGTGCTGCTCGCCGCCGATGGCATCGAAATGCCGGTGGCGCTGCGCGTCGCCCTCGGCGTGAAACTGCGCAGCTACCGCTTCGACCTCTACCGCACCACCCAAAAACCCGATGATCTGCCCAAGCTGGCCCGCCTCGCGGTGGCGCTGGCCGAACCGACGGCAGCGCGCGCCGCCTATGCCCCCTTCCGCGCGGTGGCCGAGGGCGTCTTCCTCTCGCGCGATCTGGTCAGCGAGCCGCCGAATGTGCTCCACCCGGTCGAAATGGCCGAGCGCTGCCGTGGGCTGGAGGCGCTGGGCGTCACCGTTGAAATCCTCGGCCTTAAGGAAATGAAGAAGCTGGGCTTCGGCGCCCTGCTCGGCGTCGCCATGGGCTCGGCCATCGAGCCGCGCATGGTGGTGATGAAGTGGAATGGCAGCAAGAAGAAGACCGAAAAGCCGATTTGCTTCATCGGCAAGGGCGTCACCTTCGACACCGGCGGCATCTCCATCAAACCCGCCGGCGGCATGGAAGACATGAAGTGGGACATGGCGGGCGCGGGCACCGTGGTGGGGCTGATGGCAGCCCTTGCCGGCCGCAAGGCGCGGGTGAATGTCGTGGGCCTCGTGGGCCTGGTGGAAAATATGCCCTCCGGCACCGCCCAGCGCCCGGGCGATGTGGTCAAGACCGCCTCCGGCCAGACGGTGGAGGTGATCAACACCGATGCCGAAGGCCGCCTCGTGCTCGCCGATGTTATCCACTACGCCATCACCAAGCATGATCCGAAATGGATGATCGACCTCGCCACCCTGACCGGCGCGATCATCGTCGCCCTCGGCCATGAGCATGCCGGGCTGTTCAGCAATGACGACACGCTGGCCGCCCAGGTGGAAGCCGCCGGCCGCGCCACCGGCGAATTGTGCTGGCGCCTGCCGCTCTCGGATGCCTATGACAAGCAGATCAAGTCCGACATCGCCGATATGAAGAATGTCGGCACAAGGGCGGGTGGGTCGATCACCGCGGCGCAATTCATCCAGCGCTTCGTGCAGGGCCGCCCCTGGGTGCATCTGGACATCGCCGGCACCGCCTGGTCGGCAAAGGACCTGCCCACCACGCCCAAGGGCGCCACCGCCTTCGGCGTGCGGCTGCTCGACCGGCTGGTGGCGGATCATTTCGAGGGCTGAGGCCATGTTGCCCGTCGCGGTGCGGTTTCAGGCCGCGCCGGGCAATGCGCCAAACCGCGCCGGCCCAGAACTGCAGGATGGTTTTGACGCCCAGGGTCAGACCATCAGGCTCGACCTCACCCAGGGGCCACAGGCGGCAGGCGCCCTGGCCTGGGCAGCCCTGGCCGAGGGCCGGCACGCGCTTGATATCGACGCAAGTGGCTTGGCCGATCCGGTGGCGCTGGCCGCCGGGGCGACCCTGCGCGCCTGGTCGCCCCGCCCCGCCCCGCGCGGCACGCTGAGCATAATATGCGACGCCCCGCGCCTGGCTGCCCGGCTCTGGGCCAAAACCTGGCCCTGCATCGCCGGCAATCTCTTCGCCCGCAGCCTCGTGGTGCGCCCGGCCAATGACCTCACACCCGCCGCCTTCGTCCAGGCGCTGCAAACCCTCTCCCGCCATGGGCTGCAGGTGACGGTGCATGACCGCGCCTGGCTGGCAGATCATGGCTATGGCGCCCTCAGCGCCGTCGGCAGGGCGGCGAAGAGCGGCCCCTACCTCGTCACCCTGCATTGGCCGGGTGAGGGCCCGCCCATCGCCCTGGTGGGCAAGGGGCTATGCTTCGACACTGGCGGCATTTCCATCAAGCCAGCGGGTGGGATGGAAGCGATGCGCGCCGATATGGCCGGGGCCGCCGCCTGCGCCGGCGCCATGCTGACCCTGGCGCTGGGCCGCACCCCGCGCGCAGCCGTGGCCGTGCTCGCCATCGCCGAAAACACCACCAGTGCCGATAGCTACCGCCCCAGCGACGTCCTGCACACCGCCAAGGGCCTGACCGTGGAGGTGGTGGACACCGATGCCGAGGGCCGCCTCGCCCTCGCCGATGCCCTGCACCATGCCATCACCCGGCACAGCCCGCGCGCGGTGCTGGATGCGGCAACGCTCACAGGCTCCATCGTCACCGCGCTCGGCCATCATCATGGCGGCCTGTTCAGCAATGATGCGAGGCTGCAAAGCGCCACCCTCGCCGCCGGCCGCGCCGAGGGCGAACCCCTCTGGCCCATGCCGATCGGCGAGCGGCACCGCGAGGATCTCAAAAGCGCCATCGCCGATCTCCGGCAATGCATGCCCGCTGGCCTTGGGCGCCAGCCCGATGCCTGCCACGCCGCCGCCTTCCTGCGCGAATTCGTCGGCACCACGCCCTGGGCGCATCTGGACATCGCCGGCATGGACCTGGCCGAGGCCGACGACCCGCTGGCCGCCAAGGGCATGCCGACCGGCTTCGGCGCCCGGCTATTCGCCCGGCTTATTCAAGAATATTGACCCGCGCCGCCGCCTGGCAGGCAAACAGCCCCGGCGGCGAAATTCCTCACCCGCGAAAACCCCAGCCAGCCAAGGTGTCAGATCCTCCCTCGCATCCAGCTCCTGCGCCGCAAGGCTGACGGTGAGCGCCGGCACATCCATCGCGCCAGGATGCTGGAAAAAAGCCCCCTATAGCCAAGCCGTGACCATGGGCGCGAGTTCGGGCTGCTCAGACATGCCAACAATGCTCACGGCCGCCAGGCGCGATGATAAGGGTGGCCCTCGCGAATGCACTGCGCCCGGAACAATTGCTCAGCCAGCAAGCCGCGCACCAGAAAATGCGGCCAGGTCAGCGGCCCGAGCGAAAGCCGCGCCTCGGCCCGCGCCAGCACGGCAGGGTCCAGCCCCTCGGCGCCGCCAATCGCAAAGGCCAGCGGCCGGGCCGCTTCCATCCACCGCGTGGTCAGCGCCGCCAGCGCCTCGGAGGTGGGCGCAGCCCCGCCCAGATCCATCGCCACCAGCAATGCACCGGCCGGCA
>NZ_JBBARU010000055.1:0-23740 GCF_040399605.1 Rhodovarius sp.
GGCCTGCGTGCTGGTGGCCCCCATTGCGCTGCTATCGGCCGTGATGGGCGCAGCCTTGATGGACACGCGCTACGAATTCGCCGAGCCGGAAAAGCCCAGCCTCGAACAAGTGCGGGAGCGCCAAGCGCTGTTCCGCCACCTCCTACCCAACCGCGCCATGGGCAGGCCACAGGGCGAGGCAGACTGAGGCTGGCGGCTCTTCTTCCGCCGATATGGGCCGGATCGAGCAGCCCAATGCCCCCACCCGCGCGGCACATCAGAGTTTCCTCACCATCTCGATGCCGGTTGGCCGGGTTGAGGTGAGTGTCGGTTTGGGCCATGGCTGGACCCGGGCGAGCGAGTCCTGGGTATCCCATCTGCGGCTGGGCATCGAATTTTAAGCGAAGGATTGGGCATGAAATCGGCGGTGGTGGTCTTCCCCGGAACGAATCGCGAGCGCGACATGGCTATCGCGCTGGAGCGCGTCTGCGGCCATCGCCCGGCCATGCTGTGGCATCGCGACACCGCCCTGCCCACGGGGCTGGACCTTGTGGTGCTGCCCGGCGGGTTTTCCTATGGCGATTACCTGCGCTGCGGGGCGATGGCGGCGCAATCGCCCATCATGGCCGCCATCCGCGCATTCGCCGCCGGCGGCGGCCATGTGCTGGGCGTTTGCAACGGTTTTCAAATGCTGTGCGAGGCCGGGCTGCTGCCCGGTGCGCTGCTGAAAAATGCCGCATTGCGCTTCCTGGCGCAGGATTGTTCGCTCAGCGTGGAGCGCACCGACACCGTCTTCACCCGCGGCTTCGCCCCCGGCGCGGTCTTCCGCGCCACCATGGCGCATGGCGATGGCAATTATTTTTGCGACGCTGAGACCCTGGCGCGGCTGGAGGGCGAGCGCCTGGTCGCGCTGCGCTATGTGGGCGAGAACCTCAATGGCTCGGTCAATGCCATCGCCGGCGTGCTCTCGCCCAATCTGCGGGTGCTGGGCCTAATGCCGCATCCGGAGAATTGCGTGGACCCGCTGGTGGGCGGCACGGATGGGCTGCCCATGTTCGCCGGGCTGGCCGAGGCGTTTCAACCGGCCTGAGCATAGGGGGGCAAACCGCCCCCCATGCCCATCAGCCCTACCCCGCCCGACCGCCGCGCTCGATATTCCAGATCACCGGGAAGCCGAAATCGATCACCCCGCGCAGCTCCGCCCGCCAGGCCGCCGGCGCGCGGAACTGCCCGGCAATCGGGAAGGTGGCCTGCGCCACCGCCGCGCGGTTCAACTCGGCCGCCAGCGCCCGGCGGCGCTCCGGGTCGCTCTCCGCCTCGAAGCGTTCGAGGATCGGCGTCATCGAGGCCTCGCAATAGCCCCAGGGCTGGTTGTCGGTGCAGTTGAAGCCAATGCCCATATTCGACAGCGGGTCCGCCATGTCGAAGCCGGTATAGACCACCGGCAGCACGCTCCAGCCACCACGATCCAGCGGCGCGCGCTGCACCCAGCGCTGGGCGATGGACGACCAATCCGAGGCCTGGACATCCACATTAAAGCCCGCCCGCTTCATCCGGTCGATCAGCACGAGGCCGAAGGGGTTGAGCAGCGCCGAATCGGTGGGGTGCATCAGCACAACGCGTTCATTGTTGTAGCCGGCCTCGCGCAGCAGGGCGCGGGCGCGTTCCAGGCTGGGCGTGGCGATGGCCTCGCTGCCGAGCGTACTGCTGAGCGTTGTGCCGCACATCAGCATAGATGCGCATTCCGGCCGGCCGATCTCGGCAAAGCCGGTCGCGGCCAGAATCTCGCCGCGGTCCAGGCATTGCTGCAAGGCGCGGCGCACCAGCACATTGTTGAACGGCGCCTGGTGGTGGTTGATGCTGACCGCATACATCATCTCCGCCTGGCCCGAAGCCTGGGAGATCACGATATTCCGGTTCGTCCGCATCCGCGGCAAGTTATCAACCGGCGCATATTCCAGGTAATCCACCTCATTCTGCTGCAGCGAGAGCGCGCGCATCGAGATATCGGGCATGGTGATCATTTCCACCCGCTCGACCTTGGCGAGCTTGCCGCCCGCCAGACCATCCGCCGCCTCATCGCGGGCGACATAGCGCTCATTGCGGCGGAAGAAGGCGCGCTCGCCCGGCACCCATTCATCGCGCAGGAAGACGAAGGGGCCCGAGCCGATGATCTCGCGCACCTGCTGGGTGGGCGGCGTGGCATTGGCAATGCGCGCGGGCATGATGAAGGGCACATGCACCGAGGGCTTGCCGAAGGCCTCGATCACACCGCCATAGGGCCGGGCAAGGCGCAGGGTAAACGCATCGCCCCCCGTCGCCACCAATTCCGCCGTCGCCGCCATCAGCCGCCGGCCGATCGAATCGCGATTGCCCCAGCGCTTGAGCGAGGCCACGACATCCTCGGCCGTCACCGCCGCACCATCATGGAAGGCGAGGCCCGGGCGCAGCCGGAAATTCCAGGTCAGCTTATCCGCGCTCACCTCCCAGCCCTGCAGCATCTGCGGCTTGAAGCGGCCCTGCATGTCCATTGAGACCAGCGTGTCATAGACAAGATAGGCAAAATTGCGGGTCACGAAGGAGGGGCTGGAGATCGGGTCCAGATTCTGCAGCCCGACATTGACGACGAAGCGGAAAGCCCGCTCGCGCGATTGCGGCAGTGCGATGGTGGGGGCGGCGATGAGGCCGGCTGTGGCGGCCAGGCCGTGGCGGCGGGTGAGCATGAAGAACCTCCTTGTCGTCGGTGAAAGATCAGGCAAGCCGGCCGCCATCGACGGGCAGCGCCACGCCATTGATGTAGGAGGCCTCGTCGCTGAGCAGAAACAGCACCGCCGCGGCCACCTCGGCCGGGGTGCCGAAACGGCCCATGGGGTTGCGCGCGCGGGTATATTCCTCGCGCTCGACAGCGCGGTTGCCGGCGGCGGCAAAGCTCTGCCGCAGCATCGGCGTCTCAATCGGACCAGGGCAGACGGTATTGGCCCGAATGCCTTGGGCGGTGTGGCCGGTGACCAGGCTGCGCGTCATCAGCACCACCGCGCCCTTGCTGGCGGCATAGGCGGGGAAGACCGGGTTGCCCACCAGCCCCGCCCCCGAGGCGAAGGTGACAATGGCGCCACCACCCGCCTCCTCCATCAGCGGCACTACATGCTTCAGCGCCAGCCATGTGCCCTTCACATTGATGGCGAAAAGCCGGTCCCATGCCTCCTCCTCCACCTCGGGCAGAGGGGTGGTGGGGCCGATAATGCCGGCAGCGGTGACCAGCAGGGTGATGGGCGAGAGCATCGCGGCGGCGCGCGCCATATCCGCCCCGCGCGCCACATCGCCCACCATCATCACGCTGCCCGGGCAGGCGGCGGCCGTCTCCTCCAGCCCCGCCGGGTCCCGGTCGAACAGCACAAGCCGGGCACCTTCCGCCGCCAGGCCCCGCGCCACCTCCCGCCCCAGCCCTGAGCCAGCGCCGGTAACAAGACCATTGCGGCCAGCAAAGCGCAGCGCGGCTCTTGGCATGCCAATCTCTTCCATCATCGGGAAGGCTAGGCCCGGGCGCGCCTCGGGCACAAGCGCACCGAGCGCATCACCCGCTCAAACGACATCGTCTGAACGGGTAAAACTGCTCCGCTCTACTCGCCCAGGCCGCCATCGGGCTCGGCCCGCATCTTGGCGAAGAGGTCACGCGCCACGATCATCGCCTCGCGCACCGTGGGCAGGCCAACATAGCCATTCATGTGCATCAGCGCCTCGATCAACTCATCCTCGCTCCAACCCATGCGCCGCGCCATACGCATATGCACGGCCAGTTCCGGCCAGGCATGAATGGCGGTGTCGGAGACGATGCAGATCAGCGCGCGGGTCTTCATATCCAGCCCCGGCCGGGTCCAGAGCATGCCGAACACCGCCTCACGCGCGTAATCGCCGAATTTCTCCATGATGGGGTCGTTATAGACATCCTGCGACATCGCCTGGACGGCGCCCTCGCCCAGCAATTGGCGGCGCACCTTGGTGCCCTTTTCCCAGTTCTCACTCTTGGCCATGTGGTCTCTCCCCTTGGTCTGGCTGTTCACTCGGCGCGCATATTGGCAGCGCGGGCGACCGCCGCCCAGGCCGGCACCTCGGCGCGGATGCGAGCGGCGAAATCCTCCGGCCCCAGCCAATCCGGCACTGTGGCCTGGGTGGCCAGACGGGCCTGAAACTCTCTATCGCGCGTCACCGCCGCCAAATCCGCCGCCATGCGCGCGACCAGCGGAGCGGGGGTGCCAGCAGCGGCCAGCAGCCCATACCAGGTGCCCGAATCCGGCACGTCATGGCCCAGCTCCGTGAGCGTGGGCACATCGGGGATCTCCCGCACCCGCCGCCGGCCAAAGGCCACCAATGGCCGCAACTGACCATTCTGATACGGCCCAATCGCCCCCACGATGGTCTGCATGAACAGCGCCACCCGCCCGGCCAGCACATCGGTCAGCGCCGGTGCGGTGCCGCGATAGGGGATATGGGTGATGTCGATGCCCAGCGCCTGCTTCAAGGTCTCACCGCCGAAATGGCCATTGCCGCCATTGCCGGTGGAGGCATAGGCCAATTCACCCGGCCGGGCGCGCGCCGCGGCCAGCAAATCATCCAGCGTGCGGATCGGCTGGTTCGGCCCGGTCCAGAGCACATTGGGCGAGAAGGCGATCATCCCCACCGGGGCGAAATCGCGCACCATGTCATACGGCAGCCTGTAGAGGCCGGTGTTCATCACGATGTTATTGCCGCTGAACAGCAACGTGTGGCCATCAGGGGCGGATTTCGCCACCGCATCGGTCGCCAGCGTGCCATTGGCCCCGCCGCGATTCTCGATGATCACCTGCTGGCCCCAGGCGGTGGCGAGCATGGGCGCGACCAGCCGGGCGACATAATCCGTGGGCCCACCCGGCGGAAACCCCACCAAGATACGCACCGGCCGCTCCGGCCAGGCGGCTTGCGCCAGGGCGTGCCTGGCCAGGGTCGGTGAGGCCAAAGCAGCAGCAAAGAAGGTGCGGCGGCGCGGCATGGGTGTCCTCCATCATCGCCCTCATGCGGGGCGTTGGGGGGATCATAGGCCCGGCCAGGGGTCACTCCGCAATAGGGGCATGGGCCGTTCCGGGGGCGCCGCCGCCCGCCCTCACATCCCGCCGCTGAGCACCACCAAGGCGCTGCGCGGCGGCGTGCCGGCGGTGAAATCCGGCCAACGCGTGGCCGGGCGGGCGTAGCTGCGCCCCGCCCCGGACCCTGGCCGGCGCAGCATGGCGAAGAGCGCCGAGCCATCCACCGCCGGCAGCAGCCCGCCAATCGAGGCGCCGCGCGGCGCGGCAAGCACCATCTGCCCATCGCCCAGCACCATGCCGGCATCGCCTTCCACCGCCTCGGTGCCCAGCCAGGTCCGGCGTGGCCCGTCCAATGCCGCGACCTGACCTCTGGGCTCCCGTGCACGGGCCAGAGTTGCGATGCCATAGCGCGCCGCCGCCGCATCACCCTGCGGCCGCAGCACCTGGCTGCCCTCGCCCGCTGAGGTCAGAATGAGGCCCGATGCGCCATAATGCAGCGCAGCCCCCGCCGGCATGGGCGTGGCGCGGGCGGAGACCAGCGCGGCGGCCATGTCCATCCAGGCATTCTCGGCCATCGGCTCCCAGGCCAGGCCGGAGGGCCCTATCCGTGCCGCGGCCAGGCTGCCCTGGTCCAGCGCATCAGGGTCACTGCCCGGCCCGGCACTGATGAAGCGCGCCAGCCCGCGCGAATGCGCCAAAAACACCACGATCCGGCCATCGGGCAATTCGGTGGAAGCGCCATCCCAGGCACCGCTGCCCAGCGCGGTGCGCTTGGCTGGAATCGCCCCCGGCTCGGCCGCGCTGCATTCAACCACCCAGCCATGGCCGGCACCCACCCGCCCAGGCAGGCGCGGTGCCCAATCCGAAGCCTCACCCTCGATCATCAGCAACCTTCCGCCAGGTGCGGCGCAACCACCGCTGAGGCCAAAGACGCCCTGCACCGCCCCCCCCAGCCGCTCCGCCCCCGGCCCCTTGGCCCGGCACAGCGTGGCCCCGGTCAGCCGCCTGGCCTGGAACCCCCCGGCCGAGACCACCCATTGGCCGCGCTGCTCCAGATTGATGATACTCGCCCCCTGCATCATCGCCGCCACCTCCGGGCGGTCCCGCCCATCGGGAAAGGCCATGGCAGGGTCAAGCTGCGGATGGGTGATGGCCAGCACCATGCGCGGCAGCCCATCCGTGGCGCGTGGCGAGGCGATGGCCGCCACAAGCCGGCCATCCCAGCCGAATTGGCTGCCCGCCGCCTCGGCCTCCGGAAAAGCCGGCGCCCAGGGGGGTGCATCGGGCAGCACGCTATCGCCCCAGCGGATGAGGGTATCCATCCGCCAGCCTGGCACCAGCGCGGCACCCTGCTGCGGGCTGAGCGCCTGGGAGGGGCGGAAAGGGAGGGCGAGGGCTGGGCTGCTGAGCAGCAGGGCGCGGCGATGCATGGTTGTTCTATCCTTGATCACGACGGGGCGGGCAATGCCGGAGATTGGGACTCAACGCGGCCATATTATCGGCCTAGGCTCCATCGCAGAAGTTTCATCGGAGCCCAGAGCATGACCCCTCCCCGCAACAGCAACGCCGTGCGCGACGTCGCCAACGTGCTGCATCCCTATACCGATGCCCGCGCGCATCAGGCCAATGGCCCGATGGTGATCACCCGCGGTGAGGGTGTGCGGGTCTGGGATGACCAGGGCCGCTCCTATATCGATACCGTGGCCGGGCTGTGGTGCGCCGCACTCGGCTTCTCCAATGAGCGCCTGGTCGAGGCCGCGGCCGCGCAAATGCGCAGACTGCCCTTCTACCACGCCTTCACCTCCAAATCGCATGAGCCGGTGATCGATCTCTCCGAGATGCTGATCGAGCGCGCGCCGGTGCCGATGTCCAAGGTCTTCTTCGCCAATAGCGGCTCGGAAGCCAATGACAGCGCGATGAAGATGATCTGGTACTTCAACAACGCCATCGGCCGGCCGCAGAAGAAGAAGCTCATCGCCCGCATCAAGGGCTATCACGGCGTGACAGTGGCCGCCGCCTCGCTCACCGGCCTACCCTATAATCACAAGCTGTTCGACCTGCCGATCGCGGGCGTGCTGCACACCTCCAACCCGCATTTCTACCATGAGGGCCGCGAGGGCGAATCCGAGCAGGATTTCTCCACCCGCATGGCCGCAGAGCTGGAGGAGATGATCCTGCGCGAAGGCCCCGACACGGTGGCGGCGATGTTTGCCGAGCCGGTGATGGGTGCCGGCGGCGTGATCGTCCCCCCCGCCGGTTACTGGGAAAAAATCCAGGCCGTTCTCAAGAAATACGACGTGCTGCTGGTCGCCGACGAGGTGATCTGCGGCTTTGGCCGCACCGGCAATTACTGGGGCAGCGAAACCTTTGGCATGCAGCCGGACATCCTGGTCTGCGCCAAGGCGCTCTCCTCCTCCTATTTGCCGATCTCGGCGGTGATGGTGAATGACCGCGTCTTCCAGGGCCTGGCCGATGGCTCCTCGAGCCTGGGCACCTGGGGCCATGGCTTCACCTATTCGGGCCATCCCGTCGCCGCCGCCGTCGCGGTTGAGACGCTCAAGATCTATGACGAGATGGATCTGGTCGGCATGGTGAAGCGGACCGGACCGGTGCTGCAGGCCGGCATTCAGGCCCTGGCCGACCACCCGCTGGTGGGTGAGGCGCGCGGCGTGGGCATGATCGGCGCCTTGGAGCTGGTGGAGGACAAGGCCACAAAGCGCAACTTCGATGCCTCGAAGAAGATCGCCGTGCGCGCCCAGAAGCTCTGCGAGGCCCAAGGCCTGATCATGCGCGTGCTGCCTGGCGATGGCATCGCCTTCTCGCCGCCACTGGTGATCTCGGCCGATGAACTGGCCGAGGTCTTCACCGGCGTCACCCGCGCCCTCGATACCCTGGCGGTGGAACTGCGCCGGGAAGGCTTTGCCATCGTGTAGAGCATCATCCGCGCAAACGGCATCGTTTGAACGGATCAAGATGATCGACAAACAATAGCTTAGAGCCTGTGCAGTGCGCCTTGGCGAAGGAAACAGGCTCTAACACTTGAACGGCCATTGAATTCTGGCTATCGTTGAAATTGTTGCGAGTGATTCGCAAATCACTCGCATGTCAACCGGGAGGCCGCCCATGGGTCGCGACCACAGCCATATCGCCCGCCGCTGCGAACGCGCGGTGGTGACCGCCTATCGTGAGCTGCGCGACACGGGAGCCGAGGATTTCGCCGCCTTCCAGGCCTGCACCACACTCTATCGGGTGCATCATCCCGAGGCCTCGCTCTCCGAGGCGCGGCGGCTGGTGGCGGAATGGGTGGATCATCACGTGGTGCGCGCCAGCATCGCACCCGCACCGGGCTGCGAATGCGACTAGCACCGCTTTCGCCCTCGGCCCTGCCGCGGGCGAAAGCGCTCTCCAGCCTGATCGGCTGGAATCAGACCCTGGCCGATTGGCAGGTCTTTACCGAACACGGCGCGGTGATGGCCTGCGATGACGGCCAGCCCGAACTCGCCGCCACCGTGGCCACGCTGCGTTACGGCCCTGCCATCGCCTGGATCGGCATGGTGCTGGTGCGCCCTGACCTGCGCCGGCAGGGCCTGGCCCGTGCCGGCATGGAATGGGCGGTGGCGAGCCTGCACGCGGCCGGCGCCACCTCCATCGCCCTCGACGCCACGCCCGATGGCCGCGAGGTCTATCGCCGCATGGGTTTCACCGATGCCTGGGGTTTTTCCCGCTGGCATATCCCGCCCTTGCCCCGCCTCCCCGGCCCACGCCCGATGACCGAGACCGATATCCCCGCCGTGCTGGCGCTCGATGCGCAGCATTTCGGCACTGATCGCGCCTGGCTGCTGCGCCGCATGCTCACCCGCAACCCCGGCTGGGTGATCGAGGCAGGCGGGCGCATCGTCGCCGCCGTGCTGGGGCGCGATGGCACGCGCTGGCGCCAGGCCGGCCCGCTCTGGGCACAGACAGCGCCGCACGCCCAGGCGCTCCTGGCCGCCGCCCTGCCCGATGGCGGCATCGCCGATCTGCGCGACGGCCAGGCCTTCCTGCCCTGGCTGGAGGCCGAACTCGCCGCCCCCATGCGCCCCTTCACCCGCATGGTGCTGGGTGAGCCCTTGCCGCCGATAGGCCCGGCATGCGTGGCCGTGCTGGGGCCGGAATTTGGCTGAAGGCAATTTTAGGTAACCAAACGGTTCGCTTCTCTTGACGCCGGGCGCGGCCCCGCCCCAGGCTGGCACCCATCCAGGGAAGGACAACAAACATGCGTGAACTCAACCGCCGCGCGATCCTCGGCACCGCCCTCGCATTGCCCGCCATGCACGCCCGCGCCCAGGCATTTCCGTGGCGCCCTGAACGCCCGGTCACGCTCGTCGTGCCCTGGGCCGCCGGTGGCTCGACCGACCAGATGGCCCGCATTGCCGCCGCCGAATTGGAGGATGCGCTGGGCCAGCGCTTCGTGGTGGTGAACCAGCCCGGCGCCTCAGGCTCCATCGGCACCCGCAACGTGCTGCAGGCCGCGCGCGATGGCTACACCTGGGCCGCCGGCGCGGCGGTCGATGTGGGCTGCTACAAGGTGCTCGGCCTGCTCGACACCCAATTGTCGGATTGGAACCTCTTCTTCACCGTGGCCAATGTGAACACCATCTCGGCCAATCCGCGCGCCGGCTTCGCCGATTTCGGCCAACTCCTGAACGCCTTGCAGACCCGGCGCGACGTGGCGGTGGGCACGGCCGGGCAATCCTCCGCCGGGCGCAACATCATGGAAGCGGTGAAGGCCGCAGCCCCTGGGGTCAATTACCGCCACGCCACCTATGATGGCGGCAACCCCGCCGTGCTGGCCGCCGTGGCCGGCGAGGTGCCGGTGGTGGCGCAATTGCTGGTCGAGATGGCCGAAATGATCCGCGGCCGCCGCCTCATCCCCCTCGCGGTGCAGAGCGAACAGCCGGTGACGCTGCAAGGCTTCGGCACCATTCCCTCCATTCGCCAATGGCTGCCCAATATCCCCGCACCGCTGAATTATTTCGGCCTTTGGTTCCCCAAGGATGTGCCCGAGGTGGTGACCCAGACCGCCACCATGGTCTGGCAGCAGAAAATGGCCAGCAGCGCGCGGCTGCGCGAATACGCCGATGCCCGCGCCGCCGTGCTCTCCCCCATCCATAGCCAGGAAGCCTTCGACCGCGCCTGGATCATGGTGCGGCAAACCGCCTGGCTCTACCATGATGCCGGCACCGCGCGGGTTTCGCCCGATACGGTGGGCATTCAGCGGCTTTGAGCGTGCGCGGCACCCATGACAGGCCCTTTGGCCTGTTCTGGCTGGCCCTGGGCTTGGCCATCGCCTTCGAATCCTGGCGCATGCCCAGGCTCGAGGAACAGGGCATCAACCCCTATACCATCCCAGGCCTGGTGCCCGGGCTGCTGGGGCTGATCCTGGGCATTTTCGGCGTGGTGCTGTTCTTCCGCCGCGCACCCATGGCCGAGGGCGTGGCGCTGGAAGGCAATGATGGCGACGTGGCCGAGCCCTGGCGGGTGGCGCTGGCCTTCCTGCTCTGTGTGGGCTTTGGCGTGGGTGCGCTGGGGCATGGCCCGCCCTTCTGGCTGGGGGCGGGGCTCTTCCTCTTCCTGGCCATCATCCTGTTTGAATACCCCGACCATAAGGCCGCCGGCACGCTGCGCTATGGCATCATCCGCGCCGCCCTGGTCGGGGCCATCGGCGCTGCCGCCATCACGCTTATTTTCCAGGAAATCTTCCTGGTGAGGTTGCCTTGAATGTTTGAAGGTCTCGCCCTGCTGGGGCAGTCGATGCTGACCTTCGCCGAGCCGCGCGCGCTGGTTTATACCTTCGGCGCCACGCTGCTGGGCATTCTCATCGGCTGCATGCCCGGCCTCTCCGCCACGCTGGCCATCTCGCTGCTGACCACGCTGACCATCCGCCTGCCGGCGGGCGATGCCATCCTCATCCTGATCTGCGCCTATGTCGGCACCATCTATGGCGGCAGCCGCAGCGCCATTCTGCTCAATATTCCCGGCACCGCGGCCAATGCCGCCGCCTGCCTCGATGGCTACCAATTGGCCAAAAGGGGCGAGGCCGGGCGTGCCATGGGCATTGCCACCACCGGCTCGGTGGCGGGTTCGCTCTTCGGCATTGTCTGCCTGGCCATCCTGACGCCGGCTTTGGGCGAGGTGGCGCTCACCTTCCAATCCTATGAATTCTTCTGGCTGGCCCTGTTCGGCGTGATGATGTCCGGCTCCATCACCGGCTCAGACCCGCTCAAGGGCTGGATCATGGGCATTTTGGGCCTCTTCGTGGCGCTGATCGGCCAGGATGGCATCCACGCCCATGAACGCTTCGCCTATGGCGACCCGAATCTGGCCGGTGGCCTCTCGCTCATCCCCACCCTGGTCGGCGCCTTTGGCTGCGCCGAGGTGCTGACGGTGATGGGCGAGCGCTTCAAGCAGGCCCGGGTCTACGCGGTGGACAGCATTCTGCCGCGCATCTCCGACGTGCTGAAATACTGGAAGACCGTGCTGCGCTCGGGCGTGATCGGCGTCTATATCGGCATCCTGCCCGGTGTGGGTGAGGATATGGCCGCCTGGTCCAGCTATGCTGCGGCCAAACGCGCCAGCAAACACCCCGAGGAATTCGGCCATGGCAGCGTGGAAGGCCTGATCGCGGCTGAGACCGGCGACAATGCCTCCATCCCCGGCGGCATCATCCCCGCCCTGGCCCTGGCCATCCCCGGCAGCGCGCCGGCTGCGGTGCTGCTGGCGGCGATGATGATCCATGGCGTGAAGCCCGGGCCGATGCTGATGATCGAGAACCCAAGCTTCGTCTATGACGTGGTGGCGATGAATGTCTATGCGACCTTGGGCATTCTGTTCTTCGGGCTGTTCCTGGTGCGGCCGCTGCTGAAGATTCTGACGGTGCCGCGCAGCATCATCATGCCCATCATCTTCGTGCTCTGCGTCGTGGGCAGCTTCTCCATCGCGCAACGTCTGTTTGACGTATGGACCATGCTGGGCGTGGGCGTGGCCGTCTTCTTCCTGCGCCGCTATGGCTACCACCCGGCCCCCTTCGTGCTGGGGCTGGTGCTGGGTGACCTGATGGACAAATCCCTGCGGCGCGGCCTGGTGATCTCCGATGGCGATCTCACCCCCTTCTTCACCCGGCCGATCTCGGCGGTGCTGGCGGTGATCGTCATCTTCACCCTGGTGATGAGCATCCCGGCGGCAAATATCGCCATCCGCCGCGCCGTCTTGGGCATCTTCCGCAGACGCGCGGCTTAGAGCCGTTTCACCGAAAGCGAAGACGGTAAGACGGCCCTAGCTTTTTGTTTTTCCGCATTTTCCGAGTCGCCTTGCGAAGCCGCAAGGCTTGAAAATGCTCTAAGCGCCGCGCGCCTGGCGCATCACCGCCACAAAACCCTGCGCGCTATCACCCAGCCGCGCACCCAGGCGCCTGGCCGTGGGGTTCAGCGCCGAGACCACACCGCCCTGCCAGCAGGACATCCCATCGCCAATATGCGCGGTCCAGGCCGAGACGGTGCCAGCAGCGATGCCCCGGGCTTCGAGCGCCGGCAGACGGGTATGGCCCGCGCCGTCCAGCCCGCCATCGGCGTCATTGTAAAGCGCGGCGAAGACCGGGAATTTTGCCGCCGTCTCCGCCCGCCCGCCCAGCAGCCCGCCATGGCTGCCGATCAGCGCAATGGCGCCAATATCCTCGGCCGTGAGCAGCGAGGCGCTGTCGATGGCGATGCAGCCGGGCAGGTTGTGGCGGCTTTCGCTGGCCGGCGGCGGCGCGGGGCAAGGCGGCAGCCCCACCGAGAGCCGGGCCAGCGCCTCCGCCCCGCTCATCCCCTCGCTGAGACCACAGCCCCGGGCGGCATCGTTGAGGCTGGAGATCACCCCGCATGTCGCGGTATCGCCGCCATGGCCGATGCGCGCGCTGCGATGCGAGACGGCAGCGGCCGGCATGCCCAGTGACTGCAACAATGCCAGCCCGGCAATCCCCGCCTGGTCCAGCCCAAAGCCGGCATCATTGAGCAGCACCGCGGCCACGCCGGCCCGCGCGCAAAGGGTGGCGGCATAGCGCCCGGCATGCGAGCCTCCAGCCACCACGGCGCCGCGCGCCTCGGGCCCAAAGCGGGTCACGCTATCGATGATGATGGGCTGTATCGGCATCCCTGCCTCCGATGACTCTATCTGGCAGCAGAATAGCGGTTGGCCCTTCCCAAGGGCAATTGTTCGCTTTATGTTCTCATTCATGCCGCAGCCCTCCCCCCGCCTTGCAGACCCGGTGGCAGCCCTTCGCGCCAAAATCGCCGCCCTGGAACGGGGCGGTCTTGCCCCCGCGCACGGCCCGCACCCTTTCGGCCATCCCGCTCTGGATGCCGCCCTGCCGCAGGGCGGGCTGGCACGCGGCGCGCTGCATGAGGCAGCGGGGCGCGGCCCCGAGGTCGAGCATGGCACCGCGGCGGCGCTGTTCATCGCCGGCTGCATGGCGCGCCTCGGCGGGCCCATCCTATGGGCGATGGAGCGGTGTGACCTCTTCGCCCCCGGCCTCGCCATGGCCGGCCTGCCGCCGGACCGGCTGCTCTATGCCGAAGCCGGGCGGGTGGAGGCGGTGCTGCAGGTGATGGAGGAGGGCCTGCGCGAGCCAGCCTTGGCTGGTGTGGTGGGCGAGGTGACGGGCCGGCTTTCGCTCAGCGCCTCCCGCCGGCTGAGCCTGGCGGCCGAGCGCGGCGGGGGGCTGGCCTTCCTCCTGCGCCGCAGTCGGCGGCCGGATGACCCGGCGCTGGAGGAGCCCTGCTCGGCCCATACACGCTGGCGGGTGGCGGCACTGCCCAGCGCCCCCCCCTTGCGCCGCGTGCCCGGCCTGGCCCGGGCGCGATGGCGGCTGGAATTGATGCGCGCCCGAGGCGCCGAACCCGGTGAATGGGATGTGGAGGCTTGCGATGCGACGGGTCATCTCGGTGTGGTTGCCGACATTATCGACCGATCGGCTGGCGCCGCCCCCTCTGCCACAACAGTGGCCGAGCTTGAATACGAATACGAACCCGAGCCGGAATATGCACCCGCGCTCATACCGGCCGCTGGCCGCAACAAAATCCGCCGCCGCGCCTGATCCGCAAGGCCTCACCGAAGGCCCCTTGGTCACCCGCGCGCATAATGGCCGGCGTCAGGTGGTGGCCGCCGCCAATGCGGCGGCCCAGGCGCTGGGCATCAGCCCCGGCATGCCCCTGGCCGAGGCCGAGGCCCGGCTGCCTGGCCTCGCCGTGCATGAGGCAGCCCCCCTGGCAGACCAGGCGGCGCTGGAGGCGCTCGGCGCCTGGTGCCTGCGCTACACCCCCCTGCTGGCCGCGCCCGCCGAGGCCGGCCTGCTGCTCGATGTCACCGGCTGCGCCCATCTGCGCGGCGGCGAGGCCGCGCTGCTGGCCGATCTGCTGGGCGAATTGCAGACGGCCGGTTACGCCGCCCGCGCCGCGCTGGCCGGCACCCCGGGCGCGGCCTGGGCCCTGGCCCGCTTTGGCCAGAACCCCAGCATTGTCCCCGCGGGCGAGGAGGCCGCGGCCCTGGCGGCATTGCCCCTGGCCGCCCTCCGCCTCCCGCCAGACATGGTGCAAGGCTTGGCCCTGCTAGGGCTGGAGCGCATCGGCCAATTGGCCGAGATGCCCCGCGCATCCCTCACCCGCCGCTTCGGCACCGCCCCGCATCGGGCGCTGGACGCCGCCTTGCAGGGCGAGCCCATCACCCCCTGGCTGCCCGAGGCGGTGCTGCGCCAGCGCACCAGTTTCCTCGAACCCCTGCTGACCGCCGAGGCGCTCGCCATCGCCATCCAGCGCCTGGTGGCAGAGCTTTGCGACGAACTCGCCCGCATCGACCGCGGCGCGCGCATCCTCGATATGCATTTCGAACGCGTCGATGGCAGCGTGCAATCGCTGCGGGTGGGCACCGCAAAACCCTCCCGCGCGCCGCTGCACCTCGCCCGCATGCTGTGCGAAAAACTCGACACCGTGGCGCCGGGCTTCGGCATCGAGGCGATGCGCCTGGTCGTACCCCTGGCCGAACCCTTGCGGTCACAACAATCTAGCGCGGGTTTTGCCGGGGCACCGCACGGCGATATCGCCGCCCTGGTGGACCGGCTGAGCAACCGGCTGGGCGAGGGGCGGGTGTTTCGCATGGCGCCCACCCCTTCGGATGTGCCCGAGCGTTCGGCCCGCCGCGTGCCACCCCTCACCGCACCACCCTCCACCTGGCCGCTGGATTGGCCGCGCCCGGTGCGCGTCTTCACCCCCCCCTTCCCCATCGAGGCCATCGCCGCGCTGCCCGATGGCCCGCCCGCCGCCTTCACCTGGCAGCGCCAGCGCCGCCGCATCCGCCGCGCCGATGGCCCCGAGCGCATCAGAGGCGAGTGGTGGCGCCATGAGGCCGAAACCACGGCGCTGCGCGATTACTGGCAGGTCGAGGATGAGGCCGGCCGCCGCTACTGGCTGTTCCGCCGCGGCGATGGCCAGGATGCGGCGACGGGCGATCTGCGCTGGTTTCTGCATGGGCTCTTCTGAATGACCGACACGCTTCGCCCCGCCTCCGAGGAGGAAATCGCCGCCACCCTGGCGCATGGTCTGCGCTATGAGGGCCGCCGGCGGGTGCATGACGCCGATACCGCCATGGCCCGCGTCACCGCCGAGCGGCTGGTGCGCCATCTGCGCGCCAGTGGCTTCGTGCTGATGAAGCGCCCCGACCTCGCCGCCCCCAGCACCACGGAGCATATCCCGCGGTGAGCTATGCCGAACTTCAGGTCACCACCAATTACTCCTTCCTGCGCGGCGCCAGCCACCCGGCCGAGTTTTTTGCCCGCGCGGCGGAATTGGCCATTCCGGCCCTGGGCGTGGTGGACCGCAATTCCCTCGCCGGCATGGTCCGCGCCTGGGAAGCCGCGCGCGCGAGCGGGGTGCGGCTGGTGGCCGGCTGCCATGTTGACCTGACGGATGCACCACCGCTGCTGCTCTACCCGCAGGATAGGCCGGCCTGGTCGCGGCTGTGCCGGCTGCTCACGCTCGGCCGCGCCCGCGGCGGCCATCGAGGGTTTTCGCTCGCCTGGCAGGATATCGATGCCCGCGGCCTCATCGCCATCCAATTGCCGGGCGAGAAGCTCAACCTGCCACGCCTGCGCGAAACCTTTGGTGACCGCGCCCATCTCGCCCTCACCCTGCACCACCGCCCCGGCGATGCGCTGCGCCTCGCCCGGCTGGCAGATGCCGCCCAGGCCGCGCGCGTGGCCACCGTCGCCACCGGCAATGTGCTCTACCATGTCGCCGGGCGGCGGATTTTGCAGGATATCGTCACCTGCATCCGGCAGGGCTGCAGCATCGATACCGCCGGCGCGCGGCTGGAACGCCATGCCGGCCGCCATCTGCTGCCGCCCAGCGAAACCGCCCGCCTCTTCGCCCGCCACCCCGAGGCGGTGGCCCGCAGCCTGGAGATCGTCTCGCGCTGCCAATTCGACCTCGGCCAATTGCAATACCAATACCCCGATGAGGCCGAACACCCCGGCGAAACCGCCCAGGCCACGCTGGAGCGCCTGACCTGGGCGGGTGCGGCCGCGCGCTACCCACAAGGCCTCGATGAGCCCACGCGCGCACAGCTCCACCACGAACTCCGCCTCATCGCACAACTGGATTACGCGCCATATTTCCTCACCGTGAACACCATCGTCCGCTATGCCCGCGGCCAGGGGATTCTCTGCCAGGGCCGCGGTTCGGCGGCCAATTCAGCGGTGTGCTACGTGCTGGGCATCACCAGCATCGACCCCACACGCTCGGGCCTGCTCTTCGAGCGCTTCGTCTCCGCCGAACGGCGCGAGCCCCCCGATATCGATGTCGATTTCGAGCATGAGCGGCGCGAAGAGGTGATCCAATGGATCTATGAGCATTACGGGCGCGAGCGTGCGGCGCTGTGCTGCACGGTGATGCGCTTTCGCGCCCGCGGCGCGGTGCGCGATGTGGGCAAGGCCATGGGCCTGCCCGAGGATGTGACGGCCGCCCTGGCCGCCCAGGTCTGGGCCTGGAGCGATGAGGGGGTGGAGGAGGAGCACGCCGCCGCACTCAACCTCAATATGGAGGATCGGCGGCTGCGGCTGACGCTCGATCTCGCCCGCCAGCTCATCGGCTTCCCCCGCCAACTCGGCACCCATCCCGGCGGCTTCGTGCTGACGCGCGACAGGCTCGATGACCTCGTCCCCATCGCCCCCGCCGCCATGGCCGAGCGCCAGGTGATCGAATGGGACAAGGATGACGCCGATAGCCTGAAGATGATGAAGGTGGATGTGCTGGGCCTGGGCATGCTGGGCTGCCTGCGCCGCTGTTTTTCCCTGCTGGAACAATATCATGGCCTGCGCATCGACATGGCCTCCATCCCGCCCGAGGATGCCCAAACCTACCGCATGATCGCCCGGGCCGACACGGTGGGCACCTTCCAGATCGAAAGCCGGGCGCAGATGTCCATGCTGCCGCGCATGCAGCCCCGCACCTTTTATGATCTGGTCATTCAGGTGGCCATTGTTCGCCCCGGGCCAATCCAGGGCGATATGGTGCACCCCTATCTGCGCCGGCGGGAGGGCCGCGAGCCGGTCACCTTCCCCACCGAAGCGCTCCGCCGCGTGCTGGGCAAGACGCTGGGCGTGCCGCTGTTCCAGGAGCAGGCCATGCAGGTCGCCATCGTCTGCGCCGGATTTTCCGCCGGCGAGGCTGACCAGCTCCGCCGCGCCATGGCCACCTTCAAAATGACCGGCGGCGTCACCCATTTCCGCGACAAGCTGATCGCTGGCATGGTGGCCCATGGCTATGAGGCGGAATTCGCCGCCCGCACCTTCAGCCAGATCGAGGGCTTTGGCTCCTATGGCTTTCCCGAAAGCCACGCCGCCAGCTTCGCGCTCATCGCCTATGCCAGTGCTTGGCTGAAATGCCACCACCCGGCGGTGTTCTGCACCGCCCTGCTGAACAGCCAGCCCATGGGTTTCTATGCCCCGGCGCAGCTGGTGCGGGATGCGAAAGAGCATGGCGTTGAGGTGCGCCCGGTCTGCATCAATCACAGCCAATGGGATTGCACGCTGGAGGGGGCGGCCATTCGCCTCGGCCTGCGCATGGCCCGCGGGCTGGATTTCAACCACGCCCAGCGCCTGGTGGCAGAGCGTGGCCGGCCTTACGCCTCACCGGCCGATCTGCATCGCCGGGCGGCCATTCCCGCCGCCGCCCTGGTGCGGCTGGCCGAGGCGGATGGTTTTCTCGGCCTCGGCCTCAACCGGCGTGATGCGCTGTGGGCCATCCGCGCACTCGAGGACGCGCCGCTGCCGCTCTTCGCCGAACCCATCACCGATGCCCCGGTCGCACTGCCCGCCATGGCCGAGGGCGGGCAGGTGGTGCAGGATTACCGCAGCACCGGCCTCTCGCTGCGCCGCCACCCCGTGGCCTTTCTGCGCGGCGAAATGGCGGCACGCGGCATGCTGGCCAATGAGGGCCTCGCCCGGCAGCGCAATGGCCGCCGCGCCACCATCGGCGGGCTTGTGCTGGTGCGGCAAAAGCCGGGCAGCGCCAAGGGCGTGATGTTCATCACGCTCGAGGATGAAACCGGGGTCGCCAATATCATCGTCTGGCCAGCATTGTTCGAGCAGCAGCGCCGCCTCATCCTCTCGGCCCGGATGATGGCGGTGCGCGGCCAGGTGCAACATGAGGGCGGCACGCTCCACCTCATCGCCGAGGAACTCTCCGACCTCACGCCGCTGCTCGATACTGTGGGCATACGCGGCGAGAATTTCCCCCTGCCACTGACCCGTGGCGACGAGGCGCGTGGCGGCGGCGCGCGTGGCAGCATTCGCGTGCCCACGCGCGATTTCCGCTAGATGTTTAGAGCCATTTCACCGAGAGCGAAGACGGTGAAACGGCTCTAGCCTTTGTTTTACCGCATTTTCTGAGTCGCCTTGCGAAGCCACAAGGCTTGAAAATGCTAGCGTGGCTCAGCGTTTTCGGTGATGCCGCTTCAATGCATCATACTCTCACCGGCTGTTGAAAAGCTCTGATGGCGGAAGAAAAGAGCGCGAAAGGGCTTTGCCCCTCGATCTTGCAGTCCCTCGCTATTCGCTTTTCAGCAGCCTGCTAAAAGCAACCTCCAAACCGGCAAGGGCCAATGCTGTTGCAGCCTCCATAGCCATGCCGCTCCAGAACGGGCTGCAGCGCCCCGATGCAAGCGTCACCTAAGCTTCACTACATTATGCCCAATCATATTTTATAAATATTGTACCAAAACAGGACAATAGCATGAGCGACGAGATCGAAGACATCGGCAGCAACCCCAGCCCCCGCGCTGGAATCGCCGAGGTTGTGGCCGCCCGCCTGTCACGCCGCGCGGCGCTGCGCGGCCTGGCCGGGGCCGGGGCCGCCGCCGCCCTGGCCGATCAACTGATCGAGGATGCCACGGCGCAAATCGCCCAATCACAGCTGCGAACCGCCCAAATCCCGATGACCGGCGGCCCCAGCACCCTCACCTTCCCCGAATTGCACCACCAGATGGCGCAAACCGATGCGGTGGCCGAGGGCTATGAGATTCAGCACGTCATCCGCTGGGGCGACCCGGTGCTGCCCCAGGCCCCCGCCTTCGACCCGATGCGCCAGACCGCCCAGGCCCAGGCCCTGCAATTCGGCTACAACAATGATTTCTTGGATTTCATCCCCCTGCCCCGCGGCAGCAATGGCTCGGATCACGGCCTGCTCTGGGTCAACCATGAATACACCTCAACCCGCCTCATCTTCCCCAGCACCGATGGCAGGCCGGTCTCCAATCGCCAGACCACGGCCGAACAAGCGGCGGTGGAGATGATGGCCCATGGCGGCAGCCTGGTCGAAATCCGCCGGGTGAATGGCCGGTGGCAAAGCCTGCCCGGCGGCACGCTCAACCGCCGCATCACTGCTGAGACACCCATGCGCCTCTCCGGCCCCGCCGCCGGCCATCCGCGCATGCGCACCAATAATGATCCGACCGGCACAAGGGTGCTGGGCATGCTGAACCAATGCGCCGGCGGTAATACCCCCTGGGGCACGGTGCTGACCACCGAGGAGAATTTCAACGCCTATTTCTCCGGCGAAGCCGCCGCCACCGGCGAGCAGGCAGCAGCCTATCGGCGCTACGGCATCCCCCGCCAGCCGGTCTATAATTGGGCCGCACATGTGCCGCGCTTCTCGCTCGACCGTGAGCCCAATGAGCCCAACCGCTTCGGCTGGATCGTCGAGATCGACCCTTTCGACCCCAACTCCACCCCCATCAAGCGCACCGCCCTTGGCCGCTTCAAGCATGAGGGCTGCACCCATGCCGTGGCACCCGATGGCCGCGTGGTGATCTATATGGGCGATGATGAGCGCAATGATTACGTCTATAAATTCGTCACCGCCCGGCCCTGGAACCCCAATGATCTGAGCGCCAATCGCGACCTGCTCGATGAGGGCACGCTCTACGTCGCCAAATTCGAGGATGATGGCACGCTGCGCTGGCTGCCCCTCACCCATGGCGAAGGCCCGCTCACCTCCGCCAACAACTTCCACAACCAAGGCGATGTTCTGATAGAAACCCGCCGCGCGGCGGACCTGCTGGGCGCCACGCCGATGGACCGGCCAGAGGATGTGGAGACCAACCCCGCCACGGGCCGCGTCTATGTCATGCTCACCAATAATGCCAGCCGCACCACCGCCAATGCCGCCAATCCACGCCCGCGCAACGCCCATGGCCATGTGCTGGAAATCATCCCCCCCGGCGCTGGCACCGCTGCCGTGGACCATGCGGGGCTGGAGGCGCGCTGGGAGATTTTCCTCCTCGCCGGCAAACCAGGCCAGGATGTGGGCGCACGCTATCACCGCGCCACCTCGGACCAGGGCTGGCTCTCCTGCCCCGATAATTGCGCCTTCGACAGCAAGGGCCGCATCTGGATCGCAACCGACGGCGCACCCAGTGCCGCCGGCGTGGCCGATGGGCTCTATGCCGCCGATACCATGGGCGGCGGCCGGGCGCTGACAAAACTCTTCTACCAGGCACCAAGCGGCGCCGAAGTCTGCGGCCCCACCTTCACCCCCGACAACAAGACGCTGTTTCTGGCCATTCAGCACCCCGGCGAGGATAGCGGCAGCAGTTTCAACAACCCCTCCACCCGCTGGCCGGATTTTGACCCCGCCATGCCGCCCCGGCCCACGGTGATCGCCATCGTGAAGAAGGATGGCGGGGTGATCGGCTAAAAGTCGGGCACACAAAGCTTCGGGCGGCCAATCCAGGCCGCCCTGCATTGCCCCAGCCACATCTTCTTTGGCTGAGGCTGGACAACACTCAAGGCAGCAAATCAACAATAAAATCAAATAAAAATAAATTAGTAAACTGATTAATTTGCTCCATTCCTCTCCGTAGGGAAAAAATCTTACCTTATAGATAGCTGAACCGTCATTAATATTTCCTCAAACTGACGCCGCTTTAACAGAGACCCACCGCCTCATTGCGTCAAAAGTTCGCCGATCGAAGCTTTGAAATCGAACTGTATCCACGGCGATAAGGCGCGGCGCCACCGCAGCCCTTTGGACGGCTCGACCGATAGCTTCGCAACCGGTTATCGAGGAGAGCAATTTTGTACTACGCCACCAAAACCCCCTATCTCACCGCCAGCCAATCCAACGTCCAGTTCCGCGCCATCCTCTCGGCTGGCGACACCGCCGGCACCAAGGCGGATGGCTCCGCTTGGCTCCTGGGCGGCGTCATGGACGGCATGGGCGCCTTCGACAATGGCAATGGCACCGTCACAGTCCTGATTGCCCATGAGATGAGGGAAACCCTCGGCGTCGTGCGCGACCATGGCGCCAAGGGCGCCTACGTCTCCCAGTTGATCGTCGACAAGGCAACGCTGGGCGTCGTCTCGGGCTCGGACGCCGTTAGCAAGGAATATCTCTGGAACAGCACGACCCAGACCTACGACCTCTCGACCGTCGCGATGTCGCGCTTCTGCTCGGCCGATCTCGCCCCCGTCTCCGCCTTCTATGACGCCGCCACCGGCCTGGGCACCCAGTCCCGCCTCTTCCTCACCGGCGAGGAGAGCGGCGCCGAGGGTCGGCCCATGGCCGTCATCATCACCGGCAGCGATGCCGGCAGCATGTATGAGCTGCCCCGGCTGGGCAATCTCGCCTTCGAAAACGTGATGGCCAACCCCTATACCGGCGCTAAGACGGTGGTCATGTCGACCGATGACACGACCCCCGGCCAAGTTTACATGTATGTCGGTACCAAGCAGTCCACCGGCTCTACCCTCGACAAGGCCGGCCTGACCAATGGCAGCCTCTACGGCGTCAAGGCCGATTTCCGCACCGAGGCCGCCAGCGGCACGCCACTCAGCGGCAGCTTCACCCTCGCCTCGCTGCAGAACGCCACCAACCGCACCGGCGCCGAGCTGCAGACCGAAAGCGGCACCGCCGGCGTCACCGAATGGCTCCGCCCGGAAGATGGCGCCTG
Source organism: Rhodovarius sp. (assembly GCF_040399605.1). Lineage (NCBI taxonomy): Bacteria > Pseudomonadati > Pseudomonadota > Alphaproteobacteria > Acetobacterales > Roseomonadaceae > Rhodovarius > Rhodovarius sp. The sequence goes on from NZ_JBBARU010000055.1 coordinate 22,560, forward strand.
GGACACCATCAACCCCAACCGCTTCTACTTCGCCACCACCGCCTCCACCACCACACCCTCGCGGCTCTGGGCGCTCGACTTCGTCGACGCCACCGACCCCAGCAAGGGCGGCACCTACAAGGCACTGCTGGATGGCACCGAAGGCCAGGTGATGTTCGACAACCTCACCGTCTCGCCCGATGGCACGCTGATCCTGCAAGAGGACCCGGGCAACTTCGCCGCCGCGGCGAAAATCTGGCATTACGACCCCTCCACCGACGTTCTGACCGAGATCGCCCGGCACGACAGCGCCCGCTTCGGCGATACCGGCATCTCCGCCACCGCGCCCTTCACCATCGATGATGAGACATCGGGCGTGATCGACGTGACCGACATGTTCGGCAGCGCCACCACCAAGGCCTACCTCGTCGCCTCGCAGGCGCATTACACCTTCCCCGGTGCGAATTCGACCGAAGTGGTCGAAGATGGCCAGCTGCAACTGATGACCATCAGCACCCTGCTCAATGGCGGCGCCGCCGCTGATACCATCTCCGGCACCTTCGTCGGCGAAACCATCAACGCCCTGGCGAATAATGACAGCATCACCGGCGGCGGCGGCAATGATACGATCGATGGCGGCGCGGGCACCGATACGGCGAACTTCTCCGGCGCCCAATCCGCCTATCGCATGGGCTTCCGTGACGGCGTGATGTTGATCAAGGGCGCCGACGGCATGGATCAGTTGACCAATGTCGAACAGGTTAAGTTCGGCACTGCAGCGGCGGTGAGCGTCACATCCCTGCAAGGCAGCGCAAGCGATAATGGCCTGATCTACGCCAATATCGCTGGCAAGAACCTCTACGCCGTGGCCGATGCCTATACCGGTCCGGTCTCGGGCCTCGTGAACCAGTTCCTCGGTGGCGCCTTCGCCGATACCGTGCTCGGCACTGAAAAGGCCGATTTCGTCAATGCTGGCGCCAGTAACGATGGCATCAATGGCGCTGGCGGCAATGATGTGATCGATGGCGGGCTGGGCTCCAACTTCATCACCGGCGGCGCTGGCACCGATAAGTTCTTCGTCGATGGCCGCGCTGCCGCCACCAGCAACACCTGGTCCGCCATCACCGATTTCTCGGCCGGCGAAACCCTGACCATCTGGGGCTACAAGCCGAATGTGAGCAAGTTCAACTGGGTGGCGAGTG
>NZ_JBBARU010000056.1:0-21228 GCF_040399605.1 Rhodovarius sp.
CGCGCATGCGAATGCTGCAGGTTGACGAGTTGCGGCGCGCAATGGGTTTTGGCGAAGACTACATACTTGATCAAGGTTCCAGACGAGACAAAATCAAGATGTTGGGAAATGGAGTTTGTCCACCGGTAATGCAGAGCGTTGTGAGTGCATTGATCAGTCAGGCGCCCCACGATCAGCGCCCGCGTGCTTCCCAGGTAGTTGAACCCAGAATACCGGCAGTTCAGCTTCCAGCTCCATCAGCAATATCATCGTTCGCCGGACCTCAAATTTCTGGCTAGCGCTGTTTTTCGACATCGAGAGGCTGTCGCTTTCTGGTTCCCGGTATCCGAGCCATAGTCCGCCCATGGCGTCAGAACCCGAACGATCTCGCGAGCGCCGATGGGTGGTCATCGCCCCTGATGGCCGATACGTAACCCTTGGACGCCATAGTGACCCCAGCGAGGAAGAAATCCTGGCCGCCGAAAAGGCGCTGCTATCTCAAGATCTGAGCGGTTGGCTCGCAGTCATGGAGGGCAACCCCTGGGTCGGAAAGGCTCCTGAGTTACTGGAGGTCAGACCACTCGGTCGGCCAACCTCGAACTTCTCCGATGCGGCCGTGGCTTGCTTGGCAGCAATTCTGGCTAAGCGAGCAGAGGTCGGGCCTTAAGCCGGGTCGTGCCGCAGCCAGACTGTCCGGGCATCCTGCCGAAGGAGCTCTGCATTGGGCAAAGCGTACCAAAGTGTTCGCTCTCGAAGTACGGATTTCGGGCAAGTGGGGTTCGAACCAGAGCAAGTGCCGACTGCGCGGAAACCGGCCTTTTACCTAGGTTTTTGAGTTCCGTACTAAAACGCCCAAGTCAGGAGGTCCGGAGAGAATTGGCCTCCGGAGAGCGATTTTCGGCCGTCTCTGCGTCCTGCCAGTCAACAGGTCTGCCCCGAAAACCCCAGGAAACCTGCCACTCAGCGCGGCGCTCGGTGAGGCGGAGAGCACGGCTCGTATGGGAACTGGCGGACCGACTGGGATTCGAACCGAGACTACGTCGAAGATTTGAGACGAAGAGCTATTCGCCATAAGCCAAACCCTGTCCCCGATTTGAACCTGTCAACCGATCACACGGGTGTCGGTATAAGAAAGACCAGCCCCTCGAGCACCCCAGCAGGGTCGACATGTATGTCGACGAGTTTCCTGCACCTTCGTTTAATTATTGATTATAATATAATTCAAAGGTCCAGGAGAGTCGTCGACATACATGTCGACCTGGTGGGAGAGCGCTAGGACAAAGCCCTTTCGCTCTTTTCCTCCGCCAGCAGCGTTTTTCATCTGCATGTAAAATTGAGCTTTAGGCGGCGCGAAGCTCGGTGCGGATGAAATCGGCCGCGCGCTCGGCGATCATCATCGTCGTGGCCATGGTATTGGCCGAGGTCATGGCCGGCATGATCGAGGCATCGACCACTCTCAGCCCATCCATGCCATGCATGCGAAGCCTGTCATCCACCACCGCCATGGGGTCATCGGCTGGGCCCATTTTGGCCGTGCCGATGAGGTGATAGGTCGTCACACCATTGTTGCGGGCGAAATCGAGGAATTCGTCATCGGTCTGCACATCGCCGCCGGGCAGGGTTTCGCCTTCGAGGTATTGTGAGAGCTGGGGTGAATTCAGCAGCCGGCGCATCATTCGCAGGCCGGCGATATGCACCCGGCGGTCCATCTCATGGCTGAGGTAATTCGGCTGGATTTCAGGGTTCTCCCAGGGGTTGGTGCTGCGGGCGCGGACAAAGCCTGTGCTCTCCGGCCGGTGCTGCCAGGAGCCGGCGGAGACGCCGGGGTAGTCATCGAGGATATAGGTCTTGCCGGGTTTGTAGCTGCCGGGGGTGAAGACGCATTGCAGGTCCGGCTGGTCCAGCCCCTCGAAGCTCTTCCAGAAAACATAGACATGGCTGGGGGCGGTGGCGAGGATATTGGGCCGGCCGGTGGCCCATTTCACCAATTGCGTGCCCAGCCGCCAGCCGCGCGCCAATTCATTCAGCGTGACGGTGCCGGGCTTGGCGCGCATGATGAAGCGGCTGGCATAGTGGTCACGGAAATTCTCGCCCACGCCGGGCAGGATATGCACCGGCGCCACGCCGAGTTTTTGCAGCAGGGCGGCGGGGCCGATGCCGGAGATTTGCAGCAGGCGGGCGGTATTGGCGGTGCCGGCGGAGATGATGACCTCACGCCGGGCGCGGATTTCGGTGCGCGGCCCATCGGCCGAGGCGGCATAGCGCAGGCCCACGCAGCGCTTTCCCTCGAAAAGCAATGTGGTGGCGCGGGCATTGGTGCGCACTTCGAGGTTTTTGCGGGCCATGGCCGGGTGCAGCCGGCCGCGGGCGGCGCTGACCCGGCGGTTATTCTGGATGATCCGCTGGTAATAGCCCACGCCGGCCTGGTTACCATTATTATAGTCGGGATTGCGGGGGATGCCCTGGGCGACGCAGCCTTCGATGAAGGCTTCGGAGACCGGGTGGAACCAGTCCATATCGGTGACCGGCATGCCGCCTTCGGTGCCGCGGGTGTCGTCCGCGACGCCCACGCGGCGCTCCGTGCGCTTATAATGGGGCAGGCAATCATCATAGCCCCAGCCGCGATTGCCGCGCTGGGCCCAGTTGTTGAGGTCATCGGGCTGGCCACGATTATAGATCAGGCCGTTGATCGAGGTGCCGCCGCCCAGCACGCGGCCTTGGATGGTGTTGATGCGCCGGCCGCCGGTCATTTCCGTGGGTTCGGTGCTGAATTGCCAGGAGACATCGGGGTTGGCGAGCGTTTTGATGAAGCCGGCTGGCATATGAATCCAGGGGTTGGTGTCCATTGGCCCCGCTTCGAGGACGCAGACGGAATGCTTGCCATCCTCGCTCAGCCTATCCGCCAGGACGGAACCGGCAGCACCGGAGCCCACGATGATAAAATCAAATGTGTCTGTCATGGCGTTTCCCTCGATTCCGTGAGCCTAACCTGGGCTTGCATTCACCGAAACCTCAGGGCTGGGGGCTGGCGCCATCGAGGGCTTCATCGAGCAGGGCCAGCAGGGCGGCGGCAAAGCTGCGCATATTCGCCACCCTATCGCCATGTCCTGTTTCGATGGTGCGGACGAGGCTGATGGGGCCGCTCACCGCGATGCAGGTATGGCCCGCCGCATCGCCATAGCTATTGCCCGAGGGGCCGGAGGCGCCGGTTTCGGCGATGCCCCAATGGGTGGCGAAGCGGGTTCGCAGGGTTTGCGCCAGCAATTGGGCATAGGGTTCGGAGGAGGAGCGCATGCCCAGCATCTCGCGATCGGTGATGCCGAGCAGGCTGGAGCGGGCCTTGCGGGTGTAGACGACGGCGCCGCCCTGAAAATAGGCGCTGGCGCCTGGCACCGCGAGAAGGGCGGCCGAGACGAGGCCGCCGGAGGAGGATTCGGACACCGACACGGTCTCGCCACGCGCCTTGAGCCTTTCTGCCAATGCGGCGGCGAGGGGGAGAAGATCCTGCATGTTGGCCATCCCTGGTGATTGTTAAGGCAGGTTCGGCGTGTGATGCGCGCAAGGCAAGGTGGAGAGAGGGGGGAGATGGTGGGTGCGACAGGGATTGAACCTGTGACCCCTGCCGTGTGAAGGCTGGCCTTAGCCGTTGCGCGTGTTTTATCTGAATTGAGTTTCGCTAGAAATCCGGCCTATTCCCTCATTTTTTAATTGTTCTCTTACGTTTTGCGTTGCTGCTTTATGCGTTGGCCTGCTACTACCTGCTACCTAGGGCGCTACCTAGGCAGCAATCTAGGGGGCAGTCATGGCGACGGCGGCGAGCAAGATTAGTTTGACGGATGTGCGGGAGTTGCCGCCAAACCGGGAGTTGTTCGACGGCGGCAAGGGGGCCGTGGCCGGCTTTGGCATTCGTCGCCAGCGCAGCACGGCGGTTGCCTACATCCTGCTCTTTAGGACGGCCGAGGGGCGCAGTTGTCGCTACACCATCGGGCGCCACGGCGCGCCCTGGACCCCTGAGACGGCCCGCGCGAAGGCCAAGGCTATTCTGGCCGAGGCTGCGGGCGGTGCTGATCCTGCCGCCGCCAAGCAGGAATTGCGCGACGCGCCGACGGTGAAGGAATTGTGCGAGCGGTATTTGGCCGCAGCCAAAGCCGGGCGCCTGACCACGCGGCGCGGTGGGACCAAAAAGGCAAGCACGCTCGACAGCGATGCCAGCAGGATCAATTCCCACGTCTTGCCCTTGCTTGGAAACAAGAAGGCGATGACCGTCACAACGAACGACCTCGAAGAGTTCATGCACGCAGTTGCGGATGGAAAGACCCATCGGCGGGAGAAGCTGGACAGGCCCCGCGCGTTCCGCAACGTCCGGGGCGGCATGGGCACAGCCTCCCGCACCGTCGGCCTGCTGGGCGCCATATTCACCTATGGCGTGAAGGTGGGCATCTGCACCGATAACCCTGCCCGTGGCGTGCTGCGGCCGGCTGATGGCAAGCGCGACCGGCGCCTGTCTGCCGATGAATTCGTGCTGCTCCATGATGGGTTGCTGAAGGCGACCGAGGCCGGCATGTGGCCGCACGCTGTAGCCGCCGCGCGTTTCCTGGCGCTGACTGGCTGGCGCAGTGGCGAGGCCATCGGGCTGCGCTGGACAGAGGTTGACCTGAATCGCCGCACGGCCCGCCTGGGCGATACCAAGACGGGTGCGAGTATGCGCCCCCTCTCACGGGCCGCTTGTGACGTGCTGGCCACGCAGAAGGCCGCCACGGGCGGCGCGGCCGAGGCCTTGGTGTTCCCCCCATCCCGGGGCGAGACCACCATGACGGGCTTCAAGAGGTTCATGGCGCGGATAGGCAGGCTCGGCGGACTGCCGGCCGAGATAACGGCGCATACGCTGCGGCATTCCTTCGCCTCCGTGGCGGCTGACTTGAGCATGAGCGAAATCAGTATCGCCGCGTTGATCGGGCACAAGGGGCGCAGCGTGACCAGCAGATATATCCATTCGGCGGATGGAGTGCTGTTGGCGGCGGCGGATCGAGTGGCCGGCGAAATTGCCCGGCGCATGGGGCCGAGCAAGCAGGCCAGCGCTGGGATTGTGCAGCTTCATGCGGCCGGCGCCTGAGTGATGCACAAGCCGGACGATGAGACTTGGGCCAGGTTTGTTGCGGCCATTGAAACCAGCGGTCAGCTTTTTGCCGAGATCGACGCCAAGCAGCCCGGCGGGCAGGCAGGCATCATGGCGGCGCTCGAAGCGGTCGAAGAGTTGCTGATGGCGAGTGGCGCGCGGGCAGAGGATTGGGCGCCGTTCATGCGGCTACAGATGGCGTTCAGCGACTTAAAAGATGGGCGGGAAGTCCATCCGATCTTTCTCCCAGAGCAGGGAGAGAGGCGGGGGCCTAAGCCGGTATCGAGTGAAGAACTAGCCCAGCGCGCGTGCATCGCTGCGCTGCTGGAGTCGGTGATCCGGCAAGGCGAATTTTCGACTGTCGAAGAGGCAGCGCGATGGGTGGCAATAAAGGCTCGGAAGTTTCCCGCATTCAAGTCGGGACGCAGCCGGCCCGATGCTGCGAAGGTTATGGCATGGCGAAATGACGCCAATGCGGGAAAGTCCGATCAATTAGACGCGTCAATTTACCGAGCCTTCAGCAAAAGCATCACAGAATTGAGGCCGGTTGGTAGAGACGGCATCACTGCTGCGCTTCTGGAGGCCGCCAAGATCTTTGGCGCTCCCCAGAAGTAGAATTCTGCTCATTTGATAAATGAGCGGGCGAATCGCGCCTGATGTTCACAACGCCGCGCAATGAAGCGCGATGCGGAGTGAATGATGCAGCTTTCAACCCATCCCAACCCGGACGCGCTACTGACGCGCAAGGCCGTGGCCGAGGCCCTGACGGCGGCCGGGTATCCTGTCGCATCCGCGACATTGGCGACCAAGGCCACACGCGGCGGCGGTGCGCCCTACAGCCTGTTTTCTGGCCGCGCCTTGTATCGCTGGTCCGACGCTTTGGCCTGGGCGAAATCTCAGATGACGGCGCCACGGCGCAGCACGTCCGAGGTTGACGCGCAGCGGGTGGCCGCCTGATGGCAAACGCGGCAACCATTGGCCTGACCTTCGAGCGCGGTGGGCAGCTTTACGCGTGCATCGCCATCCGCCCCCATCGGCGCCCTGATGGTGGGGCAAGCCAGATTGCGGTGTGGAACACCCGCTGTTGCGACTGCGGCGAAGCGTTCGAGACGACCACCACCACGTCGCTTAACCGGGGGGCGGAAACCCGGCGCTGTTCCGTCCATCGCGCGCCCGGTAAGCGGGTGACGAAACTCTCGCCGGCCGCCTCTGGCCAGAACACCCTCAGCGCACTGGGCGGGGAGGCCGCCAGCGGCTTTGCGGGCTTGGGGGCAGGCAACCCTGCCGCCGACGACAAAACCGCCCTGGCGGAAGGCGGTGCAGTCTGAGCGACATAGAAACCGGCGTGGAGTGGGAGCCGCAGCGCGCTTCGGCACTCGACCACCCTATTGTCATCACGACATTCCGCGACGCCGGCGCCAGCACAAAACGCCAAGGCGAAACCACCCTGCGCGGCCTTATGCCAATGCTGCGCGAAACCCGCGCGCCATCCAAGGCGGAGTTGCCGTGGCTCAAGCTGGCGGCGTTCGGTGACGCGCGCACAGACAAGGGCAGCCTGCGGCACAACTCCAACATCATCCACATTTACGGTATTGAGGCAGACTATGACGGCGAGCAGATGACGCTCAGCCGGGCCCGCCAGATCATCGGCAGCGCCGGACTCGCCGCAATCCTCTACACCAGCCCATCCCACACAGCCGACCGGCCCCGCTGGCGCGTGCTGTGCCCGACAAGCAAGCCCCTGCTGGGCAGCGAGCGCGCCGGCCTCCTGTCTCGCCTCAATGGCCTGTTCTTGGGCGCCCTGGCCGATGAGAGCTTCGTCCTCTCGCAATCCTATTACTATGGCGCCATTCACGGTGCGCCAGACCACACCGTCATAGCGATAGACGGCGGGTTCATTGATCACGCGCACCAGCTTAACGCCGGGGCACTTGGCCGCAGCGTGCCGAAGAAGCCCCAAGCGTCAGCCGCCGGCCCCGCTTCGCGCCTTGATGGCGATGCGTCTCCATACGGCCGCCGCGCGCTGGAAAACGAGTGCCATGCCATCCGCACTGCTGGGCCAGGCCAGAAGCACCACACCCTAAACCGCGCTGCCTACAGCGTCGGCGGGCTTGTCTCTGGCGGGCATATTCAGGAGGGCTTCGCGTTCCGCGAACTCTCTGCCGCACTCAACGCTATCGCCGGCGCTTGCGACGATTTTGACCATGCCCAGCGGACGCTGCAACAGGCGTTTGAGGACGGCATGGCGTCGCCGCGCAGCAGTGGCGGTCGCAGAGCAGGCGGTGGCGACCAGTCCCGCAGCGGCAAGGTGATGGCCACGGCGGCGCGTGTGAAGGGGGGTGGCGGCAGCTTTGAGGAGTTCGTGGCGGCGCTGGAGTTCGACCCCGACACATCCGCCTGGAAGGCAGAAAAGGGCGAGGCGAACGGCGGCCGACAGTTGCGGCGCACATGGGAGAATTGCCGGGCCACGCCAGAGCCGGAATGGCTGAAGCAATGCCAGACAAACGACCGAGGCGAGCCGCGTGGCAATATCTTCAACGCCATGATCGCGCTGCGGCACGAGCCTTCTGTCAACATGCTGTTCCGCCTGGACCAGATGCAGCGGGAGCCAGTGATCGCCGCCCCCGATGGGCTGCGGGTTGTCACTGATGCCGATGTCTCCCGCGTCCAGGTTCATCTACAAAAATGCGGGCTGGAGACGCTGGGCAAAGATACAGCCCACCAGGCGGTTGCCATGCGCGCGGACGAATGCGGCTTCCATCCTGTCTTAGACTTCCTGAATGGGCTGCGCTGGGACGGCACGCCGCGCGTGCATGGCTGGCTTCACACCTATCTGGGTGCGGCTGACAACGAATATCACGAGCAGATCGGCAGCATGTTCTTGATAGCCATGGTGGCCCGCGTCATGCGGCCGGGCTGCAAGTCCGACTATATGGTGATTTTGGAAGGCCCACAGGGCGCGCTGAAATCCTCAGCTTGTCGTATCCTTGGCGGCGCGTGGTTTTCCGACTGCCTGCCGGACCTTGACCGTGATGCGATTCGTGTCGCTCAGCACCTGCGAGGTAAATGGCTGATCGAGATTGCGGAAATGTCGGCCATGAACAAGGCTGAGAGCGCGGCACTAAAGGCATTCATTACAAGGCCGCAGGAGCAATTCACGCCCAAATATGGGCGGCTTGAAGTGACCGAACCCCGCCAGTGCATTTTTGTCGGCTCGACGAATGAAGCGGCCTATCTGCGCGATGCAACAGGAGGGCGGCGCTTCTGGCCGGTGAAGGTGGGCGCTCAGATTGACACCGACGCACTGGCCAATGACCGCGACCAACTCTTTGCCGAGGCCCTACGGCTCTACCAGCAGAATGTGCCGTGGTGGCCGCATCGTGAATTTGAAGCTCGGCACATCAAGCCGCAGCAAGAGGAGCGGTTTGAGGCTGATGCCTGGGAAGAAGAGGTGGCGAAGTTCTTGGCCAGCCAAAACAGGGCGACAGTGATGCAGGTGGCGCGATCTGCTTTATTTATCGAGACGCCCAAGCTGGGGACGGCCGAGCAGCGGCGCATCACTGCCATAATGGATCGCTTGAAGTGGAGGAGAGGATCACGAGGCCCCGACGGTGAGCGCTTTTGGGGGCCGAGCGATGGCAAATGATCTGACGCACCTGACGCACCCTGACGCACTTTCCCAGGTGCGTCAGCCGCGTGGCCCGCAGAAACCCGCCATTTCTGACGCACTGACGCACCCTGACGCACTTTGTATAGAGGGGATGAACGCAAGCAACTGTTGGAGGGGGGCACGCGGCACGCAAGCGCGCGTGGGCGCTCGAAGGGAAAGTGCGTCAGGTGCGTCAGGTGCGTCAGTGCGTCAGGCGGCCGAGATCAGGGCCACCCGCACCGGCGGAATGCGAACCATGGCTGAGGTGGTCGCCAACATTGTCGAGCAGGCCGCCCGGCTGTCGCCGCCATCTGGGCGAAACCCGCACCAATTCCATGAGCAGAAAAGCGACCAGGGCGGCGCACTCAAGGGCCTGGCCGAGATGCTGAGGACACAAGCATGAGCAACGCTGAAAAATCTGCACCCAAGCAGCGCGGGCGGCCGTTCCCGCCTGGGCAGTCCGGTAACCCGGCCGGCAAACCCAAAGGCGCCCGCCACGCCGCGCTGAAGGCACTGGACCTGATCGGCGAAGCCGGCGCCGCCGAGGTGATGGCGACCGTGGTGGAGGCCGCCAAGCAGGGCGACATGCGGGCTGCTGATCTCCTGTTGCGCCGCTTATGGCCCGAGAGGAGGGGCAGGCCCCTCACCATAGACCTGCCCCCCATATCTGATGCGGCCGGCGTCGTGGCCGCCCTGACAGTGGTCACGGCGGCGGTGGGCGGGGGCGAAATCTCGCCGGAGGAAGCGCAGGGCCTGGCCGCCGTTCTGGAAACCCAGCGCCGCGCGATTGAAACCGTCGCACTCGACCAGCGCATCGCCGCGCTCGAGGCGCAAAGCAAGGGAAAAACCTGATGACCCGCAATATCTCCGCCCGCCTGACCGCCCTTGAGCAAGCGAAGCCCAAGGCCACAAATGCTTGGGTGCGGCTGATCGTGCCGGAAGAGATGACAAAGGCACAGGGAGAGGCCCTGGTCGCCGCCGAGCGAAACAAACTGCCGCCCGGCACGGGGATTATCGTGCGGTGGATTATTTAGGCTGCCGGCTCAGGATAACGTGCGCGGCAGCGGCGCTCATGCCCACGTGCCGATGAAGGCTGATCTTTTAGGCCCCAAGCGCCATCGCGAGCGCCACCATGTCATGGCCAGGAATGATCCCGCCTCGCTCGATATCTGCGTCTGTCAGATTGGGAATATACAATTGCCAAGCTTCTGCCCCGCCAAGCATGTCGGGCACCGCGAACCCAGCCTCTTTTTCCTTAAGCTTCATCAGCTTCACATTCGCCATGGTCGTTGCGCCGGAGCCGTCCTTGTTAGAATCCACTTTCCAGATTGGCTGGCTAAATTTCGGCATTGGATTGAAGGTGCCCCAAAATGCATGCGCGTCGTCTGTGAGTTTAACCTGCACGTAGTTGTCTAGATCATTCCAGTCCAGGCAGACGCAGGACATAAACCGGACCATGGCCCGCATGTTGACGCCTTCCGCCTTAGCCTGCTGATACCGGCCCAGAGCGCCCTCTTTATCATCCAAGAAAGGTTTTACCGCTGACCACCAGGGGGTAACGCCGTACTGCCCTGCGGCGGCGGCACCTTTAGTCATTTTGAATAGCAATGTATCTTTTGGTACTCTCACCACACGAAATTTTTTAAAGCCATTTTGATCCGACTTGCGAAGTTTAAAAAAATCCGCGCGCCCCAACGTTGGGTTGATCATGACGATATCTCCGATGAAAAACTGGAAAGGCAATACCGCTATAGCTTCATCCCATCAAGATGCGTGTCGCCAGCGTCAGTCGCTGGCGCGCCCTTGCGGCTGATGGTGCAGTGCCGATGGCCAGCACGAACATGGCGCGCCGATACGGCTGCTGCCCGCGCGGCGAGCTCCCGCGCATGGCGGTGCCGCTGCGCCGAGGGTGCGCCCCCCCTAGCCGAGCGGATGCGGCAGGAGCGCCGCAACGCAGCTATTCCACCTGCAGGAGAATCGCGCATCTGAAAGGCCAGCCGCGCCACGACCAGGGACTTGGCCAGCGGACGACCGCCACGCAGCCGCTACCTATGTGCTACCTAGGCTCTTTTGCTGTATCCGACTGTTGCCCGTAAGTCTTTGAGAAGATTGGTGGGTGCGACAGGGATTGAACCTGTGACCCCTGCCGTGTGAAGGCAGTGCTCTACCGCTGAGCTACGCACCCGCTTTGGGTCATGACCCTGCGGAGAGCGCGGTATGCTTTGCCCTCGGGCGACTGTCAAGCAGGCCCGGATATCGGGGCTTGAACTGCGGCCCCTGGGGAGAACATAGGAGCCAATGCGATATCACCTCTCCCTCCTGGCGGCCTTCTCCCTGGCCGTGGCCATCGCCGCCCCGGCCCGCGCCACGCCATGGACCGCGACCTATGAATTCCACGCCGCCGGGCTTCGGGTGCTCGAGGCGGAATTCACCTTCGATGTAGAGGGCCCGCAATATCGTCTGGAGGTGCGCAGCCGCTCACGTGGCCTGTTCAGCGTCTTCGCCCGCAATGAGCAGACCACCAGCATCATCGGCCGCTGGGATGGCGATGCGCCCCGGCCGCAGCGTTATCGGGTGCATGGCGCATTCCGCGGCCAGGCGCGCGTGGTGGAAATGGATTTCGGGCCGGATGGCATGCCCAGGGTCGGTGCGCTGGAGCCCAGCAATGCCGCCGATATGCGCGAGGAGATTGTGCGCGAAAACCTCGGCGGCAGCATCGATGCGCTTTCCGCCGTGGCGCAACTGTCGCGCATCGTCGCCCGCACCGATCGCTGTGAAGCCGGTGCGCGGATGTATGATGCGCGCCGGCTCACCCAGCTCCATGCCCGCACCATCGGCACCGAGGCGGTGCCACCCGATTGGCGCGAGGGATTGCGGGGTGTGGCGCTGCGCTGCGAGGTGGAGAGCGTGCTGCTGGGTGGCTGGCGCACCGATCAGGATATCGATCGCGCCCGCCAGCCGGTGGTCACCACGGTATGGATCGCCCGCCCCCTGGCCGGTGCGCCGCCTGTGCCACTCAGGATTGAACTGGCCACCCGCTGGTGGGGCCGGCTGCATGGCGTGCTGACCAAGATTGAGCGCGCCGCGCCCTAACAGGGTGCTGAAAAACGCTGAGGGCGGAGGGAAAGAGCGAGAGGGCAAAGCCCCTCGATCTTGTTCTCCCTCGCCTTTTCGCATTGCCCAAGTCGCCTTGCGAAGCCGCAAGGCATGAAAATTCTCTCCTCAGCCGGCCAGCACATGGGCGGCAATATCCCGTCTGCGTGCCACCCAGATGCGCGGGTCCCGCGCCACGCGCGCCAGGATTGCATCCAGCGCGCCAATCCGCCCCGGCCGGCCGATGATGCGCAGATGCAGGCCAATGCTGAGCATGCGGCAGCGCTTCTCCGCCAGCAGCCAATCCACCGCATCGAGGCAATAGCGCGAGAAATCCGAGCCCATGACGAAGGCCTGGCCGGGGGCGAAGCGCATGTCATTGGTATCAAAGCAATAGGGCAGGATGACGTGGCCAGGTTCGTGCAGCCGGGGCAGTTCATCGCCGTAATCATCGCTGTCATAGATGAAGCCGCCATGCTCGCGCAGCAGGCGGCGGGTGTTCACGCTCGGCGCGCTGCGCGTGTGCCAGCCCACCGGGGCCTCGCCGGTCGCGTCCTTGATGGCGCGCACGGTGCCGGCGATCACGGCGCGTTCGGCCTCCTCCGCCATGCCGGCATGGCGTTCCCAGCGCCAGCCATGGCAACTCACTTCATGGCCGCGGGCATGCGGCGCCGCGGCCAAATGCGGCCCATGCGCCACCGCGCGGCCGCAGGATGAGAAGGTGGCCTTGGCGTTATGACGGTCGAAGACATCCAAAATCCGCCAGAGCCCAACCTTGGCGCCATAGTCGAAATGCGTCTCCATGCAGGGGTCGGGGTGGCCCACCACCTCCTCATTCGCCTCGAAGCGGCTTTCATTGCGCTCATCGCCGGAATTGCGGTTCATCTCCGCCCCTTCCTCGACATTGACGACAAAGCTGAGCGCCAGCTTGGCACCGCCCGGCCAGGCCATATCCGGCGGGTTCTCGCCATAGCCCAGGGTGCTGCGGGAGAGGGGCGGCATGCCGCCGGGAAGATCGGCCATCAGGGCCTCCGCTTGCTGGAAAGCCGCCAGCATGCCGATGATGGACAAAATCGAAAGAGGGTGGAGACGCAATGTTGAGAATGATCGCGGCCATGCTGCTGGCGGCACTGCCGGCTTGGGCCCAGATGGAGGGGCCGCTCAGCGTCGCGCGGCAGGGCAGCTATTTCGTCGGTGGGCGGGATATCCGTTCCGAAAGCCTCTCCAACCTGCCGGCCTATGGCGCCACCGGCACCATCTCGGTGGACCAGGTTTATGTGCGCTTTCAGGAGCCTGTGGCCCCGGCGCGGGTGCCTTTGCTGCTGGTCCATGGCTGCTGCCTGACCGGCATGACCTGGGAAACCACCCCCGATGGGCCGCATGGGCTGGGATGAGTATTTCCTCCGCCGCGGCCACTCTGTGCATGTGATGGACCAGGCCTGGCGCGGCCGATCGGCCAGCCACCCCACCCAGATCAACCCGGTGCGGGCCGGCCAGGCGCCGGCTGCCAGCCTGCCCACCGTCTTCGCCGCCGGGCGGGAGGATGCCTGGAGGATTTTCCGCTTCGGGGCGCGCTTCGGCGAGAGCTACCCGGGCATGCGCTTCCCCCTCGCCGCTCAGGGCGAGTTCTGGAAGCAGATGGTGCCGGATTGGAATTTTTCCGTGGGCACGCCCAATCCGAGCGTGACGGCGCTGAACCTCATCGCCCGCCGCCTGGGCCGGGTGGTGCTGATGAGCCATTCGCAATCGGGCATTTATCCCTTCCAGGCGGCGGTGGCCTCGCGGGAGGGCATCGCGGGGATCGTCTCCATCGAACCCGGCGCCTGCCCGGCCGCCACCGACGACATGGCACCCTATGCCGGCCTGCCCATCCTGGTGCTCTGGGGGGATTACGTGGCGCTTTCCAGCCGCTGGGCGCCGCGCCTGGCCGGCTGCCTCGCCTTTGCCCGCGCGGCCAATGCGGCGGGCGGCAAGGTGGAGGTGGCGGTGCTGCCGGAGATGGGTATTGCCGGCAATTCGCATATGCTGATGCAGGACGATAATTCGCATCAGATCGCCGATTGGCTGGTGGGCTGGATGGCCCGGCATATCCCACCCGGTTGACCGGGCGCGGGTGTTGCGGCACGGGGCGAATATGACCCTCGACAGCACCGCCTCAGGCACTTTCGTCATCGCCCCCACCCCCTTCCTGCCGGATGGCGGGCTGGACCTGGCCAGCGCCGCGCGCATGACCGAGGCCTATCTGAAGATGGGCGCCACGGGCCTGACCATCCTGGGCATTATGGGTGAGGCGCCGAAACTCGACGCCGCCGAGAGCACCGCCTTCGTCAAGGGCGTGCTGAGCGCCAATGCCGGCCAGGTGCCGGTGGTGGTGGGCGTCTCCTCGCCCGGCTTCGCCGCCATGCGGGCGCTGAGCCATGAGGTGATGGCGGCCGGCGCTGCCGGCGTGATGATTGCCCCCACCCCCGGTCTGAAGGGCGATGACGCCGTCATCGCCTATTTCCAGCAGGCCAGCGAAACCGTCGGCCCAGCACCGTGGTGCCTGCAGGATTTCCCCCAGGCCAATGGCGTGGCCATCACGCCCAAGATGGTTGCGCGCATCGCCGCCGACCCGCGCCTGGTCATGCTCAAGGCCGAGGATTGGCCGGGGCTGGACAAGATTTCCGCCATCCGCGCGCTGGAGGCGGCGGGGGAGATGAAGCGGTTGTCCATCCTTGGTGGCTTTTCCGGGCTCTTCCTGCCCGAAGAACTCTCGCGCGGGACTGATGGCGTGATGACTGGCTATGCCTTTCCCGAACTCCTGGTGGCGCTGTGCAAAAACGGCCCGACGGAAGAGATGTGGGATCGCTTTGAGGCGCATCTGCCGCTGATCCGCACCGATAATCAGCCCGGCCTCGGCCTCGCGGTGCGCAAATATGTGCTGATGCGCCGGGGCATCATCGCGCATGAGACGGCCCGCGCGCCAGCGCCCCGGCTCAGCCCGCCGGCGCGGGCCGAGGTGGATCATCTGCTGGCCCGCCTCGGCCGGCGAGACCCGGTGGCGGTGCTGTGAAGGATTTTCTCGCCCTCGCCCGTGCCCGCGGCTTCATTCACCAGACCACCGATATCGAGGCGTTTTCCGCCCGGCTGAAAAGCGGTGTCCTGCCCGGCTATATCGGCTTCGACTGCACGGCCGATAGCCTGCATGTCGGCAGCCTGGTGCAGATCATGATCCTGCGCCTGCTGCAGCAATGCGGCCACAAGCCCGTGGTGCTGATGGGCGGGGGCACAAGCAAGGTGGGCGACCCCTCTTTCCGCGACGAGGCGCGGCCGCTGCTCGATGACGCACGCATCGAGGCCAATAAGGCCGGCATCCGCCAGGTCTTCGACAATTTCCTGCGCTTTGGCACGGGGCCGACGGATGCCGTGATGCTGGACAATGCGGCCTGGCTGGACCAACTGGCCTATATCCCGTTCCTGCGCGATGTGGGACGGCATTTCTCGGTCAATCGCATGCTGTCGATGGATAGCGTGAAACTGCGGCTGGACCGGGAACAGAACCTCTCCTTCCTCGAATTCAACTACATGCTGCTGCAATCCTATGATTTTCTGGAGTTGTTCCGGCAGCATGGCGTGGCGCTGCAAATGGGTGGCTCTGACCAATGGGGCAATATTGTCCTGGGGGCGGACCTTATCCGGCGCGTGACGGGGGGCGAGGCGCATGTACTGACCACGCCGCTCATCACCTCCTCCTCCGGCGCCAAGATGGGCAAGACGGCGAGCGGGGCGATCTGGCTGAGCGCGGAAAAACTCTCGCCCTTCGATTACTGGCAATTCTGGCGCAACACCGAAGATGGCGATGTTGGCCGCTTCATGAAGCTGTTCACCGAGATGCCGCTGGAGGAGATCGCCCGGTTGGAGGCGCTGTCGGGCGCTGAAATCAACGAGGCGAAGAAGGTGCTGGCCACCGAGGCTACGACCTTGCTGCATGGCCGTGCCGCGGCCGAGGCGGCGGCAGAGACGGCGCGGAAAACTTTCGAGGAAGGCGAGGCGGGAGGCGACCTGCCGCGCGTGACGATACCGGCAGCGACGAGCCTGACCGCGCTATTGGTGCAGGTGGGCTTTGCCACCTCCAACGCCGAGGCGCGCCGCCATGTCGCCGGCGGGGGCGTGCGGGTGGATGATGTGGTGGCGAACGACCCCCAGGCGATGGTGGCAGCGCCAGCCAAGCTGAGCTTTGGTAAGAAAAAGCATGCGCTGATTGTGGCTGGCTGATAGCTGGGATTAGCATGGGGGAAATGAATTTCCCCCAAACCCCCATTCTTTTATTTTTAATTTTGGGTGCTGTCTTTGCGGTGGCGCTAATTTATCAAAAATAAAAGAAGGGGGCTTGGGGGAATTCATTCCACCAAAAACCACCCTCGGCCATGGCTGGAAGGGGTGTTCAATCATGAGCCGTGGCTTGGCATGGGTCATGCGAAATTTCGCACACGTGCCCTGTCACCGGCCTGTGGTTTTGGCCTATGACGGCGCGATGGGCGGGCTGAAAGCTACGTTCAACATCGTGTCACGCCCTCAGGAGCGCCCCATGAACCGTCGTACTGCCCTTGCCTTGTCCCTCGCACCTTTGGCTGCGCCGGGTGTGCATAGCCAAACCCTTACCAATGTTCGCTTTTCGGCGGATTGGGCCTTTCAGGGGCCGCAGGCCGCCTTTCTGGTGGCGCTCGAGCGGGGGCATTTTCGGCGGGAGGGGCTGAATGTCACCATGGAGCGCGGTTTTGGCTCTGGCGATGTGCCGGTGAAGATCGCCGGCGGCGCCTTTGATGTCGGCGTGGCCGATGTGAACCCGATGATCCGGATGAAGCTGGAACGGCCGGATGTAGACCTCTTCACCCCCTTCCTGCTCTATGACGCGACGGCGCTCGCCGTGATGACCCTCAAGCGCGAGAATATCGCCCGCCCGGCGGATCTGGTTGGCAAGTCCATCGCCGCGCCGGATTCCGATGCCGGGCGCCAGCTATTCCCCGCTTTTGCGCGTGCGGCGGGTTTTGATGGCAGCCGGGTGAACTGGATTTCCGTGGCGCCGCCCTTGCGCGAGCCCATGCTGGCCCAAGGCCGGGCCAATGCCATCACCGGCTTCATCACCTCCGGTATTTTCTCGCTGCGCGGCCTGGGCATCCGCGACGAGGATATCGTGACGATGAAGTTCAATCAGTTCGGGGCTGATTTCTACGCCACCGCCTTGTTGACCAGCCGCCGCTGGGCCCAGGCCAACCCCGCCGCCACCACGGGCATCATCCGCGCTTTGATTCGCGCCCAGTATGACAGCCTGGCCGACCCTGCCATGGCCATTGATGTGCTGCGCCGACGCGAACCGCTGACCGATATTCCGCTGGAGACCGCCCGGCTGCGCATGGCGCTCGAGGAGCTGACCTTCACCGCGCATGTCCGTCAGAACGGCTTTGGCCAGGTGGATACCGCCCGGGTGCAGCGCGGCATCGATGCGGTGCGCGAGGCCTTCGCCATCCAGCGCCAGGTGCCCTGGAGCGAGATCTATGATCCGCGCTATCTCCCCGCGGCTGCTGATCTGAGGCTCACCTGAATGGCACTGCGCACCCGCCACTGGCAGGATCTTACCTGGCCGGAATTCGAAACCCTGCCGAAGGATACGGTCGCTATCCTGCAGACCGGGGCGATGGAGCAGCATGGGCCGCATTTGCCGGTTTCGGTCGATGCCACGATCAATGAGGGCGTGTTGAACCGCGCGCTCAGCCTGCTCGACCCCGAGGTGCCGGCGCTGGTGCTGCCTATCCAGAAGGTGGGGTGCTCGGTCGAGCATCTGCGCTTCCCCGGCACCATCACCTCCACGCCGGAAACCCTGATCGCGCTATGGACCGAGATCGGCGAGAGTGTGGCGCGGGCGGGGGTGAAGAAAATGCTGTTCCTGAACAGCCATGGCGGGCAGCCGCAGATCATCGACATTGTCTGCCGGCGGCTACGCATTCGAGAGAACATGTTCTGCGTGAATGCGCAATGGAGCCGCCTGGGCAGGCCCGAGGGCCTGGTGGATAGCCAGGAGGGCCGCTACGGCATCCATGCCGGCTATGTGGAAACCTCGGTGATGCTCCGGCTGGACCCGGCGAACTGCAAGCCGGAACTGGCGCGGGATTTCCGCAATCGCTGGATCGGCCTGGAAAACCAATTCGCCACGCTGACGCCGGAGGGCACGATGGGCTTTGGCTGGCAGGCGCAGGATCTGCACCCCGCCGGTGCTGTGGGCAATGCGGCCCGCGCCACGGCCGAGCATGGCGAGAAATTCCTGGCCTTTGCCGGCGCCAAGGTGGCCGGGTTGATCGGCGACATTGCCCGTTTTGACCGTGAGGCCTGGTTGATCAACCAGCGCGACCAGCATGGATCTTGAAGGCATCGAGCATTCCCGTGACCGGGCGCTGCTCCGACAAAAATCGCGGGACTTTTATTGGTACTCGCCGGTTCTGAAACGCCAGTTGGATGGCAAGAGTGCTGATCTCTGGGCGCGGCCGCGCAATGAGGATGAGGTGCTGCAGCTTCTGCGGGAATGCCGGGCGGCGCGCATGCCCGTCACCGCCCGCGGTGGCGCCACCGGCAATTACGGCCAATGCGTACCGCTGGAGGGTGGGCTGGTGCTCGACCTCACCGCCATGGCGGCGCCCATTTCGCTGACCGATGGGGTGCTGGAAGCGGAGGCCGGGGCGAAGATGATCGACCTCGATCTCTGGGCGCGGGAGCGCGGCTGGGAATTGCGGATTTGGCCCAGCACCAAGCGCACCGCCACTATTGGTGGCTTCGTGGCCGGCGGCGGTGCCGGGGTGGGCGGCATGAGCCATGGCACGATGCGCGAGCGGGGCAACCTGCTGGGTGTGCGGGTGGCCACGCTGGAGGACCCGCCGCGTATTCTCGACATCGAGGGCGATGCGGCCAATCCGGTCAATCGCACTTATGGCACCACGGGCATCATCACCCGCGTGCGCATCCCGCTGGCGCCGGCGCAGGCCTGGCGGGATGTGGCGATCAGCTTTGCCGAATTCCCTGAAGCCGCGCGTTTTGCCCTGGCCTTTGCCTTTGCCGATGGCATCGCCAAGAAAATGTGCGCGGTGTTTGACAGCCGCCTGCCGCCTTTCTTCCGTGGTATTGCCGATGCGGTGCCGCAGGGGCATGCCCTGGCCTTGGTGATGGTCACCGCGGCCGGCATGCTGGCCTTGCGGGAGATGGCGGCCGAGCATGGCGGCAGCATCGTGGCCGAGCAGGACG
The DNA here is from genome assembly GCF_040399605.1 of Rhodovarius sp. NCBI lineage: Bacteria > Pseudomonadati > Pseudomonadota > Alphaproteobacteria > Acetobacterales > Roseomonadaceae > Rhodovarius > Rhodovarius sp. The sequence goes on from NZ_JBBARU010000056.1 coordinate 19,107, forward strand.
CCGTGGCCGCCGAGCGCGACCCTGCGGCCACGCCCTTCTATGAATATTGCTGGAACCACACGACCTTGCAGGTGCTGAAGAAGGATCGCGGCGTCACCTATCTGCAATGCCGCTTCCCCTTCGAGGGCACGCTGGAGAGCGTGGAGGCGGTGCGGGCGAAATTCCCCGATGAGGTGTGGATGCACACGGAGTGCGTGCGCTTCGGCGGGCGCATCACCATGACGGCCTTGCCGGTCATTCGCTTCACCACGGAGGAGAGGCTGGCCGGGATCATGGCTGGCTTCGAAGAGGCGGGGGCGGGCATTGCCAATCCGCATGTCTTCACCATCGAGGAGGGATCAGGCTATCGCCGCGTGCCGGGTGACCAACTGGGCTTCAAGCGCCGGGTTGACCCCTTGGGGCTTTTCAACCCCGGAAAAATGCTCAGTTTCACCGAATGATCGCAGACCTCATCGCCGCCCTGCCGGGCGTGGATTTCATCACCGACCCCGCCTTGGTGCGGCAGAAGAGCCGGGATTTCTTCTGGTATTCGCCCGTATTGAAGCGCCAGTTGAATGGCGCGACGGCCGAGGCGGTGGCCATGCCGCGCGACGAGGCCGAGGTTGTCGCGATCATGCGCGAATGCTTCGCTCGGGGCGTTGCGGTGACGCCGCGCGGGGCTGGCACCGGCAATTACGGCCAGGCCATGCCGCTCAAGGGCGGTGTGGTGCTGGACCTGTCGCGCCTTGACCAGGTGCTGTGGTGCAAGCCGGGCCTTGCGCGGATTCAGGCCGGCGCGAAGCTGATGGATATCGACCGCCACACGCGGGAAAAAGTGGGTGGCGAACTGCGCTTTCACCCCTCCACCAAGCGCACGGCGACGATTGGTGGTTTTATCGCTGGCGGTTCTTCGGGCATTGGCAGCTGCACCTATGGCATGCTGCGTGAGGCGGGCAATGTGCTGGCGCTGCGCGTGGTGACCATGGAGGCGGAACCGCGCATTTTGGAGTTGCGCGGAGATGATATCGCCCGGGTCAACCATGCCTATGGCACCAATGGCGTGATCACCGCGCTGGAAATGCCGCTCGCGCCTGCCTTTGATTGGGTGGATCTGATCTATTCATTTCCCAGCATGCTCGACGCCGCGCGCTTCGCCGAGGCGCTGGTGGCCAGTGATGGCGTGGTGAAGAAGCTGGCCTGCGTGGTGGCAGCCCCCATTCCGCAGCGGCATTTCAAGGCGTTTGAGGGCCTGATCCCCGAGGGGCAATCGGTGGTGCTGGCCATGCTGGCTGAGGAGTATATTGAGATTGTCGCGCCCATGCTGGCGCGCATGGGCGGGCAGGAACTCTATCGCTGCGAGACGGAAAAGGCCGCGGTGCCGCTCTATGAGCATAGTTGGAACCACACGACTTTGCAGGCGCTGAAGACGGATCGTTCCTTCACCTATCTGCAGACGCTGTTTCCGCCGCCGCATCACTTCGAGACGCTGGCGGCGATGGAGGCGCGCTTCGGCGATGAGGTGCCGATGCATCTGGAATTCGTCCGTTACGGCGGGGCGGTGACCTGTTTTGGCCTGCAATTGGTGCGCTTCACCACCGAGGAGCGGCTGGAAGAGATCATGCAAATTCATAATGATGCCGGCGCGCCGATCTTCAACCCGCATGTCTTCACCCTGGAGGAGGGGGGCATGAAGCGCGTCGATGCCAGCCAGGCCGCCTTCAAGCGCGAGGCGGACCCGCGCGGGTTGCTCAACCCGGGCAAGATGCTGGGCTTTGAGGACCCCCATTGGGAACCCTCCAGCCCGCGGCCGCATTATCTCTTCGGCAGCATTGGTGAGGTTGAGGAAATCCTCGAATAGCGACCTCCGCCCCGGCCGTCAGAAGGTGCCCGGCATGGCCGTGATCATGCCTTGTCGGCAGCGTCGCGCAGCGCGTCCTTGGCGCCGCCCACGGCGTTTTGTAGCTTGCCATGCGCCTTATCGGCCGCGCCTTCGGCCTGGAGTTTCGTATCGCCCAGAATTTTTCCGGTGGCCTGCTTGATGCTACCATTGGCCTGATTGGCCATGCCCGCGAGGCGATCCTTGTCCATGTCATCTCTCCGAAGACCCGGGCTGCCGTGATGGCAGCCCCCGGTGGTGGAGGAT
>NZ_JBBARU010000057.1:0-20880 GCF_040399605.1 Rhodovarius sp.
CGGGAGCGAGACACAGAACGGCGATGGTGTTCGCTATGGATGTTGAATCCGCCCACCATTATGGCTGGTGGCGGGACAAACCAAATTGCCTTGAGTTTTAGTACCGGCAATAACCTGGTATACTCCCAGGGCAAGGACATCATATGGGCCGGTGGCGGCAATGACACCATCGGCGTTGAGGATGGCGCGACGGTGGTGGGTGGCTCGGGCCGTCTGACCTTCGTTGGTGGCACCGGCAATAGCACCGTCACCGCCGGCTCTGGTAGCGCCACCATCTTCGGCGGCGCGGGCACCGGCTCCTTCTGGGGCGGCGATGCTGGCCAAAACTCCGTCACCGCCGCTGAGGGGCAGTCAACGGTCTTCACCGGCGGCGCCTATTCGGCCGGCTTCGCCGCCGGTGCGGGCGCCGATACGCTGGTCGCCAGCGCCGGCAACACCACGCTGAGCGGCGGCAACTCCACCGGCAATAACGTCTTCTTTGCCGGCAAGGGTGATGAGGTGCTGATAGGCGGCGGCATTGGCAATGACACGATTTTCGCCGGCCGCGGCGAATCCACCGTCTTCGGTGGCGAGGGTGCGGATGTCTTCGCCTTTTTCAAAAGCGAGATGGATGGCAACCCCAACCACACGGTGGTGATTGGTGACTTCACCGTCGGCAAGGACAAGCTGGTCTTCGATGGCTACAGCAATGTCTCCCTGCCGCTGCCGCAGCAGGATAGCGGTTCCACCACCCTTACCCTGCCCGATGGCACCAAGATCATCCTGAGCGGCGTGTCCTTGACGGCTGGTGGCGTCTGATCCGACAGGGTGATCTCTGTCGCACCCATGGGCGGGGGAGGATCATCACCCTCCCGCCCATGCTTGGCCCGCTCCGCATGTGGTTGCGCCGCAACCAGCCCAGCCTCCTGCCGGCCTCTTTACGATCATTTCACTTGATCCGCGCATAACCCCATCAATGGGGTGAGAGGAAGTGCCTTTATGAGTGAATCCGCATCTGTTCTTGTCGCCGAAGTGCCAATCTCGGCTCATTCGATTGTTCTTAGCCATGGCACATATTGCGTTTTCGTCACCGGCGTGACCCAAGGCCTCACCGAGCGTGATCTGCCCGTGCTGCGCATCTCCAGCTCGCCCGGCAGTTCCACCGTGGCCGTGGCCGCCCTGCCTGGCGATGGTTGGCTGCGCCAACTGGGCGATGCCGTGCTGCTGCGCGTCGCCAGTGAACGCTCCCGCGTGCTCTTCACCAGCTACGACGAATCCCGCGCCCCCGGCGCCAAGCCACCACAAATCCAAATCCAACGCCTCGATGATGGCCGCCTGCCCGAGAGCCTGCGCCCCAACCCCGCGCTGCCAAAAGCCGATTACACCCTGCATTTCAGCCGCAAGGGCGATGTGCCCGCAGGCTTCGGCCAATGGGTGGGCAGCCTGGGCGATGATAGTTGGATCGAAGGTGTTGAATTGCTCGCCCCCGCGCCGCTTCAGCCCGCCGATCTGGAATATCAGGTAGTTCTGGGCCGCGGCTGGCTCTCCCCCTGGGTGCAGGCTGGCGAATTCTGCGGCAGCCGCGGCATGGGCCTGCCCATATTGGGCTTCCGCGCCCGGCTGCTGGGCCAGGCCGCCCAGCAATGGCGCCTGCGTTATGCCGGACGATGCGTCGATGGCAGGGAATTGCCCGAGGCTGAAAACGGCATGCCCTGCGAATCGGCCGACCTCACGCCCCTGGCCGCCCTGAACATCACCCTCGAACCCCTCGGCGGCACCCAGCCTGCCGCCATGCCACCGCCCAAACACAAAAAGCCAGCCAGGCCCAAGCCCGCCAAGTCCACAGCCGCCAGCCCCGGCAGCAAGACACGCCGTGCCAAGAAGGCCAGCTGATAGCCGCAAGCCGGCCCCCTCGCCTCCACCGCAAAGCTGGTCAGGGCTGGTTGAATCCTATGCCCCGGCCGAGGGTGCGGAAGGTTGGCTGCTCTGCGGCAGCGCCGCCCAACCCTGGCCGGCCAGGATTGAGGCGGTTGAGGCGGTGTTCGAGCATGGCGTGCTCACAGGCACCCTGCTGAGCGTCTTCATCGCCGATGATCACACCCAGGGCCAGCGCTTCATCGCGCTTTTCCAGGCCCCCCGCCCGCCGGTCGGCCCCTTGCGCCAGCTTGCCGACGGTCTGGGGCTGAGGCTGCAAGCCCAGGATGCCCGGCTTGAGGATGCCCAAGCTGCCGGCGCGCGCGGCCGGGCCATGCTGCATGCCGCCGCCAAAGCCAGCGACATCGCCAATACCATCCGCGCCGCCCTGCCCGTCCCGGCCTATACCGGCAATGACAGCCTCACCCCGCTCGGCCTGCCGCTGCGCATTGCCATCGATGCGGTGATACGCATCCCCCCCGCCGGCATCGCCATCGAGGGCGGGCTGGTTGACCCCATGCGGCTGGTCACCCGGCTGGCCCTGCGCCAGGGCACCACCTGCCAGGTGCTGGAGCGCGACCACTGGGCGCTCATGCCGCGCCCCGACCTGGCCCCGCCCGGCAGCGCCGAGGATGCCATCCGCCATGGCGGCACCACCGGCTTCCTCGCCTATGCTCAGGGGCCCTTCCTTGCCGCGGCCCCACCCTGGCTTGAGGTTGAGATCCGCGATGGCACCATCGCCCATCTGCCCCTGCCGCGCCCGGCCGAGGGCGCGGGGCTGGCCGTGATCGAGCAGATTCTTGCCCTGCCACGCCCGCCGCTCGCCCGCATCTCCACCGTGCTGGCCCACACCATCGGCCCCATTGCACGCGGCCTCAACCGCGCCCGCCTCGCACTGCGCCCCACGCCGCAGCGGCAGGATTTCGGCCCGCTGCCTGCCTCGCCCGAAAGGGCGCTGATCATCCCGCTGCATGGCAGGGTGGATTTCATGGCGCTGCAACTCGCGCTCTTCTCTGCCAGGCCCGATCCCGGCTGTGAGATTCTCTACATTCTCGACGATCCCCGCCTCGCCGAAGAGGCCGAGCGCATGGCGCAATCCTGCTGGATGCGCTTTCGCCTGCCCTTCAGCCTGCTCGATCTGGGGGCGCATCTGGGCTATGCGCCGGCCAATAATGCCGGCCTGGCCGCCGCCCGCGCGGCGCATCTATGCCTGCTCAATGCCGATGTCTTCCCCCGCCAGGGCGAGGGCATGGCCTGGCTGCCCAGCCTCTGCGCCCCGCTCGGCAAGCCGGCGGTGGGTGCGGTGGGTGCGACTTTGTTGTTCGAGGATGGCACGCTGCAACATGGCGGCATGGAATATCAGCGCGTGGCCAGCCTGCCGCCCTGGCCCTTCCCCATTCATCCCGGCAAGGGCGCCAAACCCGGCCCAGCCCGGCCCGCCTTGCGGGAGGTGAGCGCGCTCACCGGCGCCTGCCTCGCCATCCGCCGGGCCGATCTGCAGGCGCTGGGCGGGCTCGATGAGGATTGCATCATCGCCGATTTCGAAGATGCGGCGCTGTGCGAGGCGCTGCGCGCGCGCGGCCTGCGCATCATGCTGCAGCCCGATGTGGTGCTCTATCACTTGGAGCGACAAACCCCGGGCAGCCACGCCCCCTGGCGCAGCGGCGCCACCTTGGTCAATGCCAGCCACTTCGCCGCGCGTTGGAATCCCGATGCGCAAGGCTAAGGCCGATGGCCGCCGCGTACTGGTTGTCAGCCACACCCATCCCAAACTCACCCAGGGCGGTGGCGAGATCGTCGCCTTCGAAACCTTCCGCCGGCTCAACGCCACGCCGGGATTTGAGGGTTTTCTGCTCAGCCACGATGCCAAAAAACTGCCGGTGCGGGCCGGTGCCGCCTTCACCCAGCCCTTCGGCCCGCGCGAATACCTCTATGGCGGCCGCAGTTTCGACCATTTCCTCTTCGCCAATCCCGACCCGAATTTCGCCCGCGCATTCGAGGCGCTGTTGGCGGAATTGCAGCCCGATATCGTGCATTTCCACCACTTCATCGGCATTGGCATCGAAGCCCTGGCCATGCCGCGGCGGGTGCTGCCCCGGGTGGAGGTGATGCTCACCCTGCATGAATACCTGCTGATCTGCCACCATCACGGCCAGATGGTCACCCGCCCAGACCTCACCCTTTGCACTGAAGCCAGCCCGCAAGCCTGCCATGGCTGCTTCCCGAAACAATCACCGCAGTCCTTCTTCATGCGCGATTTGTGGCTGCGGCGGCATCTTGATGCGGTCGATCGCTTCATCGCCCCCAGCCATTTTCTGCGCGCGCGCTTTCTGGCCTGGGGCCTGGCCGAGGCGCGCATGCTGGTGCAGGCCAATCCCCTCCCCCCGCCAGCCCCGCGCCAGAAACCCTCACCCCGCCCGCCTGGCACGCCGCGCATCGGCTTTTTCGGCCAAATCTCGGAATTGAAGGGCCTGGGCGTGCTCTTTGCCGCCGCCCACATCCTCGCCGCGCGCGGCTGGCCGGGCGTGATCGAGATGCATGGCCGCCAGGAGGAACAACCCGAGCTTCTCCGCCGCCGCCTAGAGAGGCTGCTGGCCGCGCAGCCACCCAACATCACGCTCTGCGGCCCCTATCCCAATGAAGCGGTGGGCGGGCTCATGGCGGGCTGCGATGCGGTCGTGGTGCCATCCATCTGGTGGGAAAACGCGCCCCTGGTGGTGCGGGAGGCCGCCGCCGCCGGGGTGCGGGTCATCGGCGCCGATCTGGGCGGGCTGGGCGAGGCGCTACGCGCGCTGCCTGGCAGCATTCTGCTCACCCCGCGGGACCCGCTGGCCCTGGCCGAGGCTATTCTCGCCCTGCCCCAGGCCGAACCCGCCCCCGCCGCCGCCCTAATCGAGACCGACCCGCTCAGCCTCTATCGCCGCGCATGGCCAAAAGGTTGAAACGCCGCAGCGCGGCCCGCATATCGGCGGTTGCCATCATTGCAGGAGAAGACAATGGAAGAGAGCCTGGAACGACATGAATTTGGCGCCGAGGTTGGCCGCCTGCTCGATCTGGTCGTCCATGCGCTGTATTCCGAGCGTGAGATCTTTCTGCGCGAACTCGTCGCCAATGCCGCCGATGCGGTGGATCGCCGCCGCTTCGAGGCGCTGACCGACCCAACCCTCGCCCTCCCCGCCGAGCCGCGGCTGCGCATCCTGCCTGACAAGGCAGCCCGCAGCATCACCATCAGCGATTGCGGCATCGGCATGGCCAAGGCCGATCTGACCGCGCATCTGGGCACCATCGCCCGCTCCGGCACGCTGGCCTTCGCCAAATCCCTCGCCGATACCCCGGCGGCGGAAAAACCCAGCCTGATCGGCCAATTCGGCGTGGGCTTCTACTCCGCCTTCATGGTGGCCGAGCGGGTGGAGGTCACCTCCCGCCGCGCCGGCAGCGAGGAAGCCTGGGTCTGGGCCAGCGAGGGCCAGGGCGCCTATACGCTCGCGCCCGCCAGCCGCGCCGAGCCCGGCACCGATATCGTGCTGCACATCAAAGCCGATGCCGAAGAATTCCTCGAACCCAGCCGCTTGCAAGCCATCATCCGCAAATGGGCGGACCACATCACCATCCCCATCACCGTCGCGCGCGATGGCGTGGAGGAGCCGGCCAATGAGGGCACGGCGCTCTGGCGCAAAGCCAAATCCGAGGTGACGGAAGAGCAGTACAAGGCCTTCTACCACCACGTCGCCCATGCCTTTGACAGCCCCTGGGCCACGCTGCATTGGCGCGCCGAGGGGGTGATGGAATTCAGCGCCCTGCTCTTCATCCCCGGCATGAAACCCTTCCAGGCGGTCGAAGGTGAGCGTGACAGCAGGCTGCGCCTGCATGTGCGGCGCATGTTCATCACCGAGAGCGCTGCCCTGCTGCCGCCCTTCCTGCGCTTCGTGCATGGCGTGGTCGATACCGAGGATTTGCCGCTCAATGTCAGCCGCGAGATGCTGCAAGCCACCCCGGTGCTCGCGCGCATCCGCAAGGCGGTGACCAACCGCGTGCTCTCCGAACTCAAGACACAATCCAAGGATGCCGAGCGTTATGCCAGCTTCTGGGAGAATTTCGGCCCGGTGCTGAAGGAGGGTGTCTGGGAGGATGCCGAGCATCGCCAGGATGTCGCCGCCCTCCTGCGCTTCCGTTCCTCTTCGGTTGAGGGCTGGACATCGCTCGCCGATTACGTCGCCCGGATGAAACCGGGCCAGGAGGCGATCTATATCCTGGTGGGTGAGGACCCAGCGGCCCTGGCCAAATCGCCGCAACTCGAAGGCTTCCGCGCCAAGGGGGTGGAGGTGCTGCTGCTCGGCGACAGCATCGATGCCTTCTGGCCCGAGCGGCTGGCGATGTTTGACGCCAAGCCCATCCGCAGCATCACCCAGGGCATTGTCGATCTCTCCAAGATCGAGGGCGCGGCCATGGAGGGCGAGGCGGCCGATCTGGAGCGCCTCTTGCCCCTGCTGAAGGAGATGCTGAAAGACCATATCTCCGATGCACGCGCGACCGAGCGCCTGGTGGAAAGCGCCGCCGTCCTCGCCGCCCCGCAATATGGGCCAGACCTGCAAATGAGCCGGATGATGCGCCGCGCCGGCCGTGACACGCCGGGGCTGCTGCCGGTGCTGGAGGTCAATCCACGCCACAGCCTCATCCGCCGCCTGGCCGACCCTGCCCTGCCCGAGGCCGAACTGGCCGAGACCGCCGGCGTGCTGCTCGACCTCGCCCTTATTCAGGATGGCGATGGCCCGCGCGACCCGGCCGCATTCGCCCGCCGCGTCGCCGCCGCCCTCGCATTGGGCGCGGGCTGAACCCCGCTTGCGCCTATTTGTCATCATCGCCGGGGATGACAACAACCCCGAGGCCGGGCATCAACAATCACAGAATATCTGGGCCAGCCATGCGGCCCTATGTGCCTTTCGCGTGGCGAGGGAGAATGACCAATGTCTGAACCGATGAATGATCCGACCGAAAAATCCTGGCTCGACCTCGAATTGCAGGATGATTTCGATGAGGAGCTGGAGCAGGAGATCGATGATAGTCGCATCCCGCCCGAGCTGCGCGCCCTGCAGCAGGCCCGCAAGGCGCCGGGGATCGACCGCAGCTTCTATTTCCGCGAATTGCTGCGGCTGCAATCCGAGCTGTTGAAGCTGCAGGATTGGGTGGTGCATAAGGGCCTCAAGGTCGTCGTGCTCTTCGAGGGGCGTGACAGCGCCGGCAAGGGCGGCGCCATCAAGCGCATCACCCAACGGGTGAATCCGCGCACCTGCCGGGTTGTCGCCCTGCCCGCTCCCTCGGATCGTGAGAAGAAGCAATGGTATTTCCAGCGCTTCATCTCGCATCTGCCCGCGGCCGGCGAAATCGTGCTCTTCGACCGCAGCTGGTACAATCGCGCCGGCGTCGAGCGGGTGATGGGCTTCGCCAGTGAGACCGAGGTTGAGGATTTCTTCCGCGACGTGCCGGAATTCGAGCGCATGCTGGTCCGCTCCGGCATCATCGTCATCAAATACTGGTTCTCGATCTCCGATGAGGAGCAGCAATACCGCTTCCTCATGCGCATCCACGACCCCATCAAGCAGTGGAAGCTCTCGCCCATGGACCTGCAATCGCGGATCCGCTGGGAGCAATACACCAAGGCGAAGGAGGATATGTTTGAGCGCACGAATATTCCCGAAGCGCCCTGGTACATCCTTGAAGGCAATGACAAGAAGCGGGCGCGGCTGAACTGCATCGCCCATCTGCTCTCGCTCATTCCCTATGAGGAGGTGCCGCACCAACCGATCTGCCTGCCAGAGCGCGTCTTTGACCCGAATTATGAGCGCCGCACCCTGCCAGTCGAACTCTACGTGCCGGAGACCTACTGAAGCACGGCTTGCGGCCCGTGCCGTTCCGGGCGCAACCTTCGTGATAAGGCAGGAGGTTACGCATGGAACTCAGGGGTAAGGTGGCCGTGGTCACCGGCGGCAATGGCGGCTTGGGGCAGCGCATATGCCATGCCCTGGCGCGCGAGGGCGTGCACCTCGCCGTGGTCTATGCCCGCAGCCGTGACCAGGCCGAGGGCGTGGCCCGCGAATTGGCCGACCGCCATCAAATCCAAGCCGCTGCCCTGCCCTGTGACCTGGAGGACCCGGCCGCCGCCGAGGCGCTGGTGGCCGCAGTGATCGCCCGCTTCGGCCGGCTCGATATCCTGGTCAATGACGCCGCCTATAATATAGCCATTCCCTTCGCGGAGCTCGAAACCCTCACCGATGCAGTGTGGGAGAAGGTGATGGCGGTGAACCTCACCGGCCCCATGCGCCTCACCCGCGCCGTGGCGCCGGTGATGAAGGCGCAAGGGGCTGGCCGGGTGGTCAATATCGCCTCCGTCGCAGGCCTTGGCCCCACCGGCTCCTCCATCGCCTATGCCGTCTCCAAGGCTGGCTTGATTCACCTCACCCGCTGCATGGCAGTGGCCATGGCGCCCGAGGCGCTGGTGAATTGCGTGGCCCCAGGCCTGCTGGAGGGCACCCGCGCCACCGCCAATCTGCGCCCCGAACAGGTCGAGCGTTCGGCAGCTGGAGCCCTGCTCAAGCGCGCGGCCGATAAGGATGATTGCGCCGAGATGGTGCTCACCATGTGCCGCACTGAGACGATGACAGGGCAAACCGTGGTGATCGATTCGGGTCGGTTTTTTCACTGAAGGCCTGGCGGCGGCCTCAGGGCACAGCCCCCTTCAGGGCAGCATCTGTGACTTCTTCCTGAGAGGAAACGCGACAATGGCCACCCAGAAACAAGGCGTCAGCCTCATCCGTGGCGGCCGTCTGACCGATACGGCAATGCGCCGCGCCGCCCCCACCGATATCCTGATCAAGGATGGGGTGATCGTGGAGATGGGCCTGGGGCTTGCCGCCCCCGAAGGTGCCGCGGTGGTCAATGCCGAGGGCCTGTTGCTGCATCCGGGCCTGATCAATGCCCATACCCATGGCCATGGCGGGCTGGGCCGCGGCCAGGGCGACAATTTCACCCTGGAATTGCTGCTCGCCGCCGCCCCCTGGCTGGGCGGTGGCCGCAACCTGGCGGATAAGAAACTCACCACCCTGATCTGCGCGGCCGAGATGGTGAGCAAGGGCTGCACCGCCGCCTATGATCTCTATTATGAATTCCCCATCCCCTCGCGTGATGGGATGGATGCGGTGGCCGAAGCCTATAGCGAAGTGGGCATGCGCGCCGTCGTCGCCCCGATGGTGGCGGACCGCACGATGTATGAGGCCATTCCTGGCCTCGTTGATTCCATGCCCGCCCCCCTCCAGGCCGAGGTCGCCAAGCTGCGCCTGCGCCCGCCCGAGGAAACGCTCGGCGCGATTGGCGAAATTCTGCACCATTGGCGCTGGGCGGGCCAGGATATCCGCGCCGCCGTCGCACCCACCATCCCGCATCATTGCTCGGATGGTTTCCTCTGCGGCTGCCGTGATCTGGCGAAGAAGCATGGCGTGGCGCTGCATAGCCATGTTGGCGAGAGCAAGGTGCAGGCCGTGGTCGGCATGCGCCAATACGGCAAGACCCTGGTCCAGCACATCGATGCGCTGGGCCTCATCGATGAGCATTTCACCGCAGCCCACGGCATCTGGCTCGATGATGATGATCTGCGGATCATCCGCGACCGTGGCGCCTCGCTCGCGCATAATCCCGGCTCCAATATGCGGCTGGGCAATGGCATGTTCCGGCTGCGCCGGGCGCTCGATTTGGGCGTCAATATCGGCATTGGCACCGATGGGGTTAATTGCTCCGACAACATCAACATGTATGAGGCGATGCGCTACGCCTCGATGCTGAGCAAGGTGCAAACCCCTGATCCGAGCCGCTGGGCCTCGGTGGAGGAGGTTTACAATGCCGCCACCGTGGGTTCAGCCCGGGCGCTGGGCTTTAAGGATATCGGCGCCATCGCGCCGGGCATGAAGGCCGATATCGTCTTTCTCGACCTCACGGCGGTGAGCTGGATCCCGCATAATTGGACGGTGAACCAACTCGTCCATGCCGAGGATAGCTGCGGCGTGCGCCACACCATGATCGGCGGCGAATTCGTCTATTATGATCGCCGCCATACCAGGCTCGACATCGCCAAACTGGCCCGCGATGCCGAGGAGGCGCGCGAGAGGCTCGAGCGGCTGAGTGCTGGCATGCACGATCTCTATGAGCGGCTGCGGCCGATCATCGAGAGCTTCTGCCCCGGCCTGGCGATGGAGCCCTACCATCTCAACCGCTATATGTGTGACGCTCCGAACAACGGGATTTGAAGAACCATGCCTGAATTTGTCGATCTCTCGCGCGAGATTTTCCATCGCACCCAGACCCATCCGAGCCATCCGCCGGTGGTGATGACGGTCTGGGGTGACCATGATGAGAAGAAATATGCCGGCAATACGGTCTTCACCTCCAAGGCCGTCTATCTGTCGATGAGCGACCATGCCGGCACCCATGTCGATGCGCCGGTGCATTTTGACCCGCGGCCGGGGGCGCTGTCGGTGGAGCAGATGCCGCTCGAGAACTTTTATACCTCAGCGTTTTGTATCGATCTCAGCCATGTGCCGCTGAAGACTGCGGCGACGCTGGAGGAGGTGCAGGCTGCCGTCGCAGCCTCGGGCCAGACCATCCAGAAGGGTGACACGCTGCTGATCTGGATGGCGACGAATGAGCGCCTGCTGGGCAAGCCGGGCTATCTGCATGATTTCCCTGGGCTGTCGCTGCCGGCGATTCATTGGCTGGCGGAACAGGGCATTGGCATGTTCGGGGTGGAGGCGATTTCGCCAGCCCCTGAGGGCGAGCCGAATTTCCTGGCACACATGGCCTGCGGCGAATTGGGCATCACGCATATGGAATGCTTGGCCAATCTGCACAGCCTGATCGGGCGCGGGCGCTTCACCTTCATCGGCTTCCCGCTCAAGATCCGTGGCGGCAGCGCGAGCCCGATCCGCGCGGTGGCGATGTTTGCGTGAACCATATCGCGTCGCACCCGGGTGAAGATGGCGAGGGGCTGCTGATCGAGGTTGTCTTCGATCTGGTTTGTCCCTGGTGTTACCTGGGCGTGGCGCGGTTGATGCGGATGCTGGACCATCGGCCGGAGGTGGTGGTGGCCATCCAGTGGCGGCCCTTTCTGTTGAACCCGGATATCGCGCCGGGTGGGGTGCCGCGGCAGGATGACATGGTCCGTAAATTCGGCGGTGAGGACCGGGCGCGGCGGCTGCATGGCAGCATCACCGAATTGGGCCGGGCCGAGGGGCTGGCCTTTCGCTTTGATGCCATAAGGCGGGTGCCGCATACGCTCGATGCGCATCGCATGGTGCGCTGGGCGGCGGGGCATGGTGCGGCGGACCATATGGTCTTGGCGCTCTTCGCTGCGCATTTTTGTCAGGGGCGCGATATTGCCCATCATGAGGTGCTGGCCTCCATCGCCGCGATGGAGGGGCTGGATGCGGCCGCAGCCCGGGCTTTTCTTGCCTCCAGCCAGGATGTGGAGGCGGTGCATACCGAAAATCTTCGGGCGCATCGGCTGGGGATTAATGGCGTGCCCTGCTTTGTGATGGATGGCGCCAATGCGATTGCCGGGGCGCAGGAGCCAGAAGTGCTGGCCCGCCTGCTGGACGTGGCGCTGGCTGGCTGACATTCTGCCGCCCTATCGGAGAGGAAAGCCTCATGAAACTGCTGCGTTATGGCCCCAAGGGCCAGGAAAAGCCGGGCATGCTCGATGCCGCTGGCGTTATTCGTGATCTGTCAGGCGTGGTGCCCGATATTGCAGGCGATGTGCTCTCGGATGCGGGGCTGGCCAAGCTGGCCAGCCTGGACCCTGCGAGCCTGCCGGCGGTGGCTGGCAATCCGCGCTTGGGCGCACCGGTTTCGGGGTTTTCCCAGTTGATCTGCATTGGCCTCAATTATGCTGACCATGCGGCGGAGACTGGCTCGGCTATTCCGAAGGAGCCTATTGTCTTCCTGAAGGCGAATGGTGCGATTTCGGGGCCGAATGATGATGTGATTATTCCCAAGAACTCGGTCAAATGCGACTGGGAGGTGGAGCTTTGCATTATCATCGGCACCAAGGCGACGTGTGTGAGCGAGGATGCGGCGCTGGCGCATGTGGCGGGTTATGCCGTGGGCAATGATGTCTCCGAGCGGGAATGGCAGATTGAGCGTGGCGGTGCCTGGGATAAGGGCAAGGGGGCCGATACTTTTGGGCCTGTCGGGCCCTGGCTGGTGACGCGTGATGAGGTGCCGGACCCGCAGAACCTTGACATGTTCTGCGATGTGGATGGTGAGCGGCAGCAGAATGGCAGCACGCGGACGATGATTTTCGGGGTGAAGACCCTGGTGAGTTATGTCTCGCATTTCATCACGTTGCATCCGGGCGATGTGATCTTCACCGGCACGCCGCCGGGGGTGGGCCTGGGCAAGAAGCCTTCGCCGGTGTTCCTCAAGCCTGGCCAGGTGATGCATCTGGGCGTGCAGGGCTTGGGGACGCAGACGCAGAAGACGGTGGCCTATGCCGGCTGAGGAGCCGGTTCTGGTCATCATGGATTTTCCGGCCCGCCGCGATGGCGGGCCGGAGCAGGCGGCGGCGATGCGGGCGCTGGCGGAGAGTATTGCCGCCGAGCCTGGGCTGATCTGGAAGATCTGGACGCAGGATGTGCCGGGCGGGCGGGCGGGGGGGATTTACCTCTTTGCCAGCCGGGCGGCGGCGGAGGCGTATCACGCCATGCATGCGGCGAGGCTGGAGCGGCAGGGGATTGGGCCTATTACGGCCACGTATCGGACTGCGGTGGCGGGGTTGAGTGCGCTGACGCGTGGGCCTTTATCAATCACTTAGGCCTTGTTCTGCAAAAGCGGTTGTATTCGGACAAATTGCCTTTTGGGCGTGCGAGGGCGATGCCTCGGGCGGGTTTGAAACGCGCCTGGGCGTGGTGGGGTGCCCCCCGGGGTTTTGCCAGAAATGGGTTTACGGACAAATTGCGGTTTGGCGGCCGGGCAGCCTTGAGGGGCGCTGGCGAGGGATCGGGATGGCGTTTTCAAACAGCGGCAGCGGGCGGATGTTAGGATTTTATGCTTGATTTGTCAAGCGGAAGGGGTTACATCACGTAGCGGCCATCGGGCAGCGCGCGGGCCTGGCCGGCCTTGGCGAGGCTGGCGAGGATGTGTTGCACCGTGGCGGTTTGCGGCGGGTTGCTGAATTGTTTCCGCAGGTCGGCCGCTGCGGCAGGGCGGGCGCGCAGCGCGCGGCTGATCATGGTGATCTGGCCGATGGCGTCGGTGCGGGGCCAGGCGGGGGCGGCGGTATTGGCGGCTTCCAGTGCCACGGCCACCACCCTGCGGCAAAACACCTGGCGGATGGAGTTGCTGGTGATGAAGCCAAAGCGGCAGCTGCGGCCCTGGGCCACCTCCTGCGCGGCGCGCCACCAGAAATGCATGGCCAGATCGGCGCTGGGCGGCACGCGGGGCTATCCGAAGAAGCAGTAGCCAATCCCTTCAACAATGCCATAGGTCGCTGCAGGTAGTTGCGCCTGGGTCAGGCCTGAGAAGGTGACCGAGGTGTCGGTCGTGCCATCGCCATCGAGGTCACAATGCAGGGTTACGCCCTGGTAGCCGGGTGCACCATCGCTCGCGGCCCAATTGAGTTTGCTGACCTCGGGCCGATAGCCCCAGATCGTGACTTGCTCGCCTGGGGAGAAATCGATGATGGAGGACCAGGTGGTGGAGGATGCAGCCATGCGTCCATCGATAAAAAATCTATCCCATCCCGCGCCGCCGGCGAGGAAATTCGAGCCCGAACCGCCATCGATGACGTCATTGCCGGCCCCACCATCGATTGCATCGTTGCCTGCCGCAGTATTGATGAACTCCGCCATGGCGGTGCATAGTATGATGTCATTGGTTGCGCCGAGCAGCATTTCATACTCGATACCGGCAACCGGGCCAGTATAGATCTCTGGTGTTACTCCGATGACTATGTCATCGCCTTGCTTGATATTATAATCTACGACATCGGTAACAGTGATGGCCACAGCGTTTGCCGCGCTGATGAGGCTGCCATCGAAGGCGGTGACGGTGATGTCGTAGACGTTGTTTTTGCCGGCATCGGCCGGGGCCTCGAAATTGGGCGCGGTCTTGAAGGTGAGGGCGCCGGAGTTGGTGTTGATGTTGAACAGGGCGGCATCGGTGCCGCCCAGCACGAAGGTCAGGGTGGTATTGGCATCAGGGTCGCTGCCGGTGGCGGTATAGACGGTGCCGGTGGCGTTTTCGGCAAAGCTCGCCGCAGCCGCAGAGGTGATGGTGGGTGCTTCGTTGGTGTTGGTGACGGTGATGGCCACGGGTTGGGGCGTGCTGCTGAGGCTGCCATCGAAGGCGGTGACGGTGATGTCGTAGACGTTGTTTTTCCCGGCATCGGCCGGGGCCTCGAAATCGGGCGCGGTGTTGAAGGTGACGGCGCCGGAGGTGGTGTTGATATTGAACAGGGCGGCATCGGTGCCGCCCAGGGTGAAGCTCAACCTATCGGCATCGGGGTCGGTGGCGGTGGCGGTATAGACGGTGCCGGTGGCGTTTTCGGCAAAGCTGGCGGTGCCACCGGAGGTGATTCTTGGTGCCCCGTCGACGAAAACATAGGTGTCCACCACGTAATTGGGCGAATTCGAGTTGCCCACACCAGCATTGCCGGCCAGATCGGTATAGCCGGTATTGTTCAGCACCAAATTGTTGACGGCTGCGGTCACGCCTGCATTCGGCGTCAGCGTCGCGCTCCAGGTTATGCCGCCATTGCCGGTGGTAAGATTGCTCAATGTGCCGTTGGCCACCGTGACATCGGCAGTGGTGAAACCGCTCACCTGCTCGGTGAAGGTGAAGGTCACCGTCGCGGTATCGCCTATCTGCAGGACGGTATCGGAAATGGTGATAGCCGACGCCAGAGCGGGCGCGGTGTTGTCGATTGTTATCGTCAAGCCGGCGCTGGCCAGGCTGACATTGCCAGCCACATCGACCGCCTTGGCCGTGACGGTGTGGGCACCCCCGGACAGCATGAAACTGGTGATCGACCAGGTGCCGGCGCCGCTCGCCGTCGCGCTGCCCAGTACGGTCGTGCCATCGGTGTCGTAAAGGGTAACGTCGCTGTTGGCCTCACTGGTGCCGGTGAAGATCGGTGTCGTGGTATTTGTGATGTCATCGCTGTTAGAGGTGCCAGTGTCGGACCCGGATGACATGTCCAGAGAAGTCGGCGCGGCTGGCGCGGTGTTATCGATGGTGACTGTTATAGGAGAAGTAGGCCCGCTCCAGGTATTATAATCATAAACTTGGGCCTCCGCACTCACAGAATGCACACCGGGCGACAGGGTCGTGGTGAAGGACCAATTGCCATTGGCATCCACGATCGTGTAACCTAGTCGACCAGAAGGAGGGTCAGCGGGCACATAAGGATCATATAAATAAATGCGCTCGCCAGGCCACCCGGTGCCGATGAAGGTCGTGCTGGTCTTGGATGTGATGTTGTCGGTATTGGAACTTCCCGTGTCATCGCCCGCAATCAGGTCTGGGATACTGGGCTTTGTGGGCTGTACGTTTTGTGTGGTCATGTCCAATTTTTGAATAAAATTGCAATGATTGAGACGATATGGCGAAGGTGGATACGTCAACGCTGAAAATTTTCAGCAGCTTCTGCCGGCTCAAGCCTAAGACCTTCTGGGGCGGCCCCCGTTTCGACCGGATAGGTGGCGCAACCGTGAGGGTCCAGGCCTCATTGATCCAGAAGATGATGATGGCGGCCGGGGCGATGGCGGAGATGAGGCGTGGGCGATGGTCCCGCGCGCAGCCAGCGCCTGAGGGCGCCAGCCGGCTTCGTCGCCACGGTGGCCGAGCGGCAGCGGGGCTTGATGCATGGCGTCGAAGATGAGGGGGGCACTTTTGACGTCGCTCATCTGACCTTCGGTCAGCAGAATGGCGCGGGGACGGCCACGCTCGTCGCCGACCGCGTGCGGTTTGGGGTTCGGGCCGCCCTTGGCTCTGGCGAAGGCTATCCGCACCACCGCCGAGGATCTGCCCGTCTTGCAGCGGCAATGGCGGGCCAGGCGCTGGCCCGCCGCGAGGCGCCCTACCCCACCAGCTTCATCACCTCATCCGGCCCTTTGCGCACCAAATCCATATAGTCTTCCATCAGCGTCTTGGTGATGTCGCCAGGGGTGTAGCTTTGGCTGCCGATGCAGGCCACCGGCGTCACCTCGGCTGCGGTGCCGGCCAAAAACACTTCGCTCGCCTGGGACAATTCTTCGGCGCGGATCACCCGTTCGACCATGGGCATTTGCCGCTTCTTGGCCAGGGCCATGACGGTGCGGCGGGTGATGCCATCGAGGAAGCAGGTGGGGGTGGGGGTGTGGATTTGGCCATCGGCCATCACGAAAAAGGCGTTGGCGCCGGTGGCCTCGGCCACATCGCCCTTATGGTCGAGCATGAAGGCGTCATCAAAGCCGGCATCCATGGCGGCGTGCTTGCTCATGGTGCCGATCATGTAGAGCCCGGCGGCCTTGGAGGCGGTGGGCGCAGTGTCGGGGGCGGGGCGGCGCCATTTGGCAAGGTCGAGGCGCACGCCCTTCATGCGCTGCTCCACGCCGAAATAGGCGCCCCATTCCCAGGTGGCGATGGCGAGGTGGATCTTGGTGGCCTTCGCACCCACGCCCATCTCCTCAGCACCGCGCCAGGCGATGGGGCGGATATAGGCCTCGGTGAAGCCATTGGCCTTCACCACCGCATCGCAGGCATCATCGATCTGTTGCGCGGTCCAGGGGATGTCAAAGCCCAAAATCCGGCCGGATTCGATGAGACGGTTGGTATGGTCACGCAGGCGGAAGATATTGCCCGAATAGCAGCGCTCGCCTTCGAAGACGGCGGAGGCATAATGCAGGGCATGAGAGAGCACATGCAGCTTGGCATCGCGCCATGGCACCATATGGCCATCGAGCCAGATGAAGCCGTCGCGGTCATCAAAGGGAATCAGTGCCATCTCGTGTCTCCTGCTTTATGATTGGCGTAAGAATCTTGCGTTCACTGAGACGGTTTTAGAACATCGCGCGGAGAAGCGTCAACAATGCTGACCAAACAACCCGGTATGGCAGCCATGCCGGCCACGCCGCGGGAGCAGGCAGCGGGGAGCAATTTGCTGTTCCTGCGCGAATCCGAGCTGCGGCTGGCGCAGGATCTGCTGTTTTTTGGCTATCGCGATTTCACCGCCGGGCCGGACAGGCTGCTGGCGGAGCTGAATATGGGCCGGGCGCATCACCGGGTGCTGCATTTCGTCGGCCGCGCGCCGGGCATGACGGTGGGTGATCTGTTGGGGATACTCTCCATCACCAAGCAATCGCTGGGCCGGGTGCTGCAGCCGATGATCGAGGATGGCTATGTGACCCAGGCGGCCGGGCGGGTGGATAAGCGCCAGCGGCTGCTGAGCCTGACCGAGAAGGGTGCGGGGCTGGAGCGCCGGCTCTATGATTGCCAGCGTGAATGGGTGATGCGCGCCTATCGTGAGGCCGGGCCTGCCGCGGTGGAGGGGTTTCGCCGCGTCATGCGCGGGCTGATGGGCGAGGATGCAAGGGCTGAGCTGGAACGGCTGGAAAGGGCGGCACAGGGATGAGCGACAACCCACATCTTCTCGTGGTCGATGATGATGCGCGGCTGCGCAGCCTGCTGCAGCGCTACCTCGCCGAGAATGGCTTTCGCGTCACCGCCGCCGCCGATGCGCAGGAGGCGCGCGCCGCACTCAATGTGCTGGCATTTGACCTGCTGGTGCTCGATGTGATGATGCCCGGCGAAACCGGGTTGGAGCTGGTGGAGAGCCTGCGCCAACAGGGGCGCGATGTGCCGGTGCTCATGCTCACCGCGCGCGGTGACCCTGATGACCGTGTGGCCGGCTTCGAGCATGGCGCGGATGATTACCTGGCCAAGCCGTTTGATCCGCGGGAGCTGGCCTTTCGCATTCGCACCATCCTCAAGCGGGCCATGCCGCCGCCATTGCCCACCACCCAGGCGGGGCCGGTGCAACTGGGCCAGCTTTGGTTCGACCCCGATCGCAGCGAGCTGCGCGGGCCGGGCGGCGCCACGCGGCTGACCGGGGGGGAGACCGCGCTGCTCGCCGCCCTGGCCGGCCGGCCGGGCGAGGTGCTCTCGCGCGAGTTCATCGCCGAGGCGCTGGGCACGCCCGAGGCGGGGGAGCGCGCGGTGGATGTGCAGGTCACCCGGCTGCGCCGCAAAATCGAGCCCGACCCGCGTGAGCCGCGCTTTCTGCACACCATCCGCCACAAGGGCTATGTGCTGAGACCCGGGCCTTGAGCGGGGCGGCGCCGCAGCCGCCCCTGGCACTGCGTGGGCTGAAGCGCTTTGCGCCGCGCGGGCTGCTGGGCCGCTCACTCCTGATGATTCTGGGGCCGCTGCTGATCGTGCAGGCGGTGGCGCTGACGGCGTTTTATGGCGGGCATGTGGATGTGATCTCGCGCAGGCTGGCCACTTCGCTCGCGGGCGAGATTGGCATGGTGACGCAGTTGCTCACGCAATTGCCCGAGGAGGCGCATCCCGCCATCCTGCGCGAGGCCACCTGGCGGCTGGGGCTGGGCATTGCCTTTGAGCCGGGGATTCAGCTGGGCGCCATCCCTGCCCGGCCGCCCTGGTCACCGCTGCTGCCATTGGAGACAGATCTGGCCCAGGCGCTTACCCGGCTGGTGGGCCTGCCCTTTGATGCCGATTGGCTGAGCGATGCGCAGAATGTGGTGGTGCGGGTGCAGTTGGAAGGCGGCCTGCTCGATGTGGAGGTGCCGCGCAAGCGGCTGTTCAGCGCCACGCTCTATCTCTTTGTGATCTGGCTGGTGGGCTCGGCGGGGTTGCTGGCGCTGATTGCCGTGCTGTTCATGCGCAACCAGGTGCGCGCCATTCGCAGGCTGGCGGCGGCGGCGGAGGATTTCGGCCAGGGGCGCGATGGGGGTGCGATCAAGCCTGAGGGGGCGATTGAGGTTCGCCAGGCGGCCATCGCCTTCAACCAGATGCAGGAGAATATCCGCCGCTTCGTCAGCCAGCGCACCGAAATGCTGGCCGGCATAAGCCATGATATGCGCACCCCGCTCACCCGCATGCGGCTCAGCCTGGCCATGCTGCCGCGTGATGAGGCGAGTGCCGAGGATATTGCCGGCCTGGTGCAGGACACTGAGGAGATGGAGCGGCTGGTGGAGACCTATCTCGCCTTTGCCCGGGGCGAGGGGCTGGAGGCGGCGCGGGAGATGGATGCGGTGCCGTTGCTGGAGGATATTTGTGCCACAGCCCGGCGCAGCGGCGGTGATGTCACCCTGGTGGCGCCGGCGAGTTTGCGCTTGCGCCTGCGCGAGAATGGGCTGCGCCGGGCGCTGGGCAATTTGCTGGACAATGCCCGCCGCCATGCCAGCCAGGTGCGGATGGCGATGCAACTGAATGGCCGATGGGCCGAGATCACGGTGGATGATGATGGGCCGGGCATTCCCGCGGCGGAGCGCGAGGCGGCATTCAAGCCCTTCGCCTCGGGCTCGGCCACCGGCACGGGGCTGGGGCTGGCCATTGCCCGCGATGCGGTGCGGCGGCATGGTGGCGAGATTATGCTGGAGGAGAGCCCGATGGGCGGGTTGCGGGCAAGGGTGAGGCTGCCGGTCTGACCGGAGATGGCCCTGACCGCGCCCGGGTTATTGGTGCTGCGGGTTGTTGGTGCTGCGGGTTATTGGTGCCGCGATGTTGGAATTCTTGACGAATTGCGCCGCGCCCGATCAGCATAGTCCTTTCAATTTATTGCGATAGGATGCTCTTATGGTCAAGTTGCGGTTCATCGCGCAGATATTTGTTATGCTGGTGCTGGGCATTACCCAAGTCATGGCCCAGAGCGTGCCGCCGCGCGATGGCATGGTGCTGCGCCCCGATGCCGGGCGGGAGATTGGCCGGATTTATCAGGCCTGGCTGAGCCCGCTGCAGCAGGGCGGCGAAGAGGAGGATACGCCAGCGGCCATCCCGCGCGCGTTTCGTTCAACCGCGCCCTCCGTGCCGCGCAATGCCCGTCAGTCGCGCGGCCATGGCACATTGGCCTTCACCCGTGACCAGGGCCGCGCCTATGCGCATCTGCGTATCGAGGGCATCAATCCGCAGGATATCACCTTGTTCCATATCCATTGCGGCCGGCCGGGGCAGTTGGGGCCCATTCTGGTGGATTTCGGCCGCACCCAAACTGGCCCGCGTAACCTGCCGGCGGCCTTCGCCAATGGCGAATTCTCGGTGGAGATCACCAATGAGGATCTGGTGGCGGTGATCGATCATGGCCACGGCATTTTAGGAATTTTGACGGCGGGTTGCCCGATTATTCCCAGTATTCCGACGGATCGGGTGCGCACCATCTCCGGCATGGCTTTGATCGCCGAGCGGGGGGAATTGTATTTCAACCTGCACACCAAGGGGCAGATGTTCTTTGGCGATATTCGCGGCCAGCTCAGCCCGGTTCAGTGAACCAATGATGTCGCTGTTCCGCAATACCGCGTCGATGCAGCGCGATAATCCCGCGACGCGCCGGGTCTATTGGGTCCTATCTGGCTTGATTGCCGCGGCGATGGGGCTCGCGGCATCGGGCTCGGGCAATCCAGCGACGGTTGAGCCCTTGCCGAATTGGATCAATGTCGGCGCCAACCTGCTATGTGTCCTGATTGCCGTGCTGGTGTTGCTGCCGCGGACACGGGCAATTGGTGCCATCGCCGCTGCGGCAAATATGATGATGTCGATGGTCACCAATGTTTTGGTCGATGGCGCGGCCTATGCCCTGCTGGTGCTGCCGTTCAATATTGTGACGCTGGCCGTCTCGGTGCTTGTGGCCTGGCATCACCGGCAGGATTTGCGGCGGGGCTAAGAGCATCATCCGTTCAAACGGAATCGTTTGAGCGGATAAAGATGCTAGTCAAACAAAAGCTTAGAGCC
>NZ_JBBARU010000058.1:0-20455 GCF_040399605.1 Rhodovarius sp.
GGGGTGGATGAGTTCCATATCTATACGCTGAACCGCTCAGACCTGGCTTATGCCGTGGCGCATCTTTTGGGGGCGCGGCCGAGGCCGGCGGTCTAGGCTGGCGACCCCGCGTCTTTCATGAATTTTGCGCGCGCTTACGGCCACCGTTTCTGGCCATGGCGGGCGCGGCGGCGGTGGCGAACTGGACAAGTGTGTCCGCTCGCGCCAAACCCTGCCTCCCCACTGCGAAATTTCCGGAGTCCCGCCCATGTCCAGCCCTGATCGCACCACCTATGACCGGATCGCCGCGATCATCGCAGAGACGGCGAATGTGGCGCCGGAGAAGATCAACCCCAAAGCGCATGTGATTAATGATCTGGGCATCGATAGCCTTGATTTCCTTGATATCGTCTTCGCCATCGACAAGGAATTCGGCATCAAGGTGCCGGTTGAGGCATGGACTGAGGCGGTGAATGCTGGCAAGGCGCCGGCAGAGCAGTACTTCATCCTGGGCCCGCTGGCCGAGCGGATTGACGAACTCGTCCAGGCCAAGACCGCTTGAAACTCGAATATTTCTCCATGCTGGACCGCATCGTGGCGCGCGATGCGGAGAGCCTTGTGGCCGAGGCCACCCTGCCCGATGAAAGCCCGATCTTTGAGGGGCATTTCCCCGGCTTTCCGCTGCTGCCCGGTGTGCTGATGATTGAGTGCATGGCCCAGGCCGGTGGCTGGCTGATGCTGGCAAGACAGGAATTTGCCCGGATGCCGTTGCTGGCAAAGGTGGGCCAGGCGAAGCTGCGCGGGATGCTGCTTCCGGGCGCGCTGCTGAGCGTCTCTGCCAAGCTGGTGCATGATGGCTCGGGCTATGCGGTGATGAGCGGGCGTATCGATAGCGGCGGCCAGATGGCGGCTGAGGCTGAATACACCTTACGCATCCTGCCCTTTCCCAATGACAGCCTGGCGGCGATGGTGCGCGGCCGCGGCACGGAGTTGGGGCTTTTGGCATGAAGCGGGTTTGCATCACCGGGGTGGGTTTGATCTCCTCGCTGGGCGTGGGGCGGCAGGCGCATCTGCCGCTGGGCCCGGCGCGGCGCGATGAGGATAATTTTGCGCCTTTCCCCATTCATCCCTTGCCGGCGCTGGGGATGGAGAGTGTCATACCCCGCCGCGAATACCGGCAAATGGAGAATTTTCAGCGCCTGGGCACCTATGCTGCGGGGCTGGCCATTGCCGATGCCGATGCGGCCGCGCTGGTGGCTGGCATGGATCTCGTGGTGGCCGCAGGCGGTGGTGAGCGCGATTGGGCGCTGGATGAGGCGATTCAGGCCGAGTTGCTCGCCATTCCGGCCGAGGGTCGGGAGGCCTGGCTGCATCAGAAGCTGGCCGATGGGCTGCGGCCCACGCTGTTCCTGGCGCAATTGCCCAATCTGCTCGCCGGTTCGATTTCCATTGTCCATAATGTCGCCGGCTCCTCGCGCACGCTGATGGGCGAGGAGGGGGCCGGGGCGGAGGCGCTGCGCGTGGCCGCCGCCCGCATCGCCGCTGGCACATCCGAGATGGTGCTGGTGGGCGGCGGGGTGATTGCCGAGCGCTGGGATGTGATGCTGGCCTTTGGTGCGGCGCTGCATCATGGGCCCTGGTGCCCGACGGCTGAGCGCGATGGCTTGGTCATGGGCAGCCAGGCCGGTTTCATGGTGCTGGAGAGCGAGGATCATGCCCGGGCGCGGCAGGCCCGCATTCTGGCCGTGCTGCGCGATGTGCGGGTTGATGCGGGGGCAGAGGAGGGCCGTGCCGCGCGTTTTGCCGCCCTGGCGCCGGCATCGGGCGGTCTTTCGGTTGCGCCGATGCGCGCGATGATGGTGCCGGGGGCGGAAATGCTGGCCGATGCGATCGGCTCGGGCTTTGAGGCCTCCTTCCCCGTGGGCGTGGCGCTGGCCGCGCTGCGGGTGGAGGCGGGTGCGCCCCCAATTGCGGTGCATGGCTTTGGCCATGGTTATGGCGAATTTTCGGCCCTGGTGGAGCCCTGCCCATGAAGGATCATCGCGGCCGCCCGCGCGTGGTGGTGACCGGCATGGGGCTGGTGACGGCGCTTGGGCGCGATTTGCCCTCGACATGGGCCGGGCTGATGGAGGGGCGTTCGGGCATTCGCCCCATCACCCGCTTCAACACCACTGGCATGCGCAGCCGCATTGGTGGCTGTGTGGATTTTCCGGGCGATGTGCCGGGCCGGCCGCTGACGGTGGCGCAGCGCCTGATCGCATTGGGTGAATTGGCGCTGGATGAGGCCCTGGCCATGGCCGGCCTGCCCAAGCCCTTCCCTGGGCCGCTCAGCCTGGGCCTGCCGCCCACCGAGCTGGAATGGCCGGCGCGGGCGGATATCATGCTCCGTGCGCAGGGCACCACGAATAGGGACCTTGCCATTGCCTCGACCGGCATGCCGGAGGTGCATCGGGTGCAGCAGGTGGTGGAGCCGGTGCGGCATTTCGCGGCGCGCTATGGCACGCGCGGCTTTCCGCAGGCTGTGACCACGGCCTGCGCCTCGGGCGCCTCGGCCATTCAGATGGCGGTGGAGGCGATCCGCCGGGGTGAGACGGATTGCGTGCTGTCCGGCGGCTGCGAGGCCTCGATGACGCCCGAGACGATGATCCGCTTCTCGCTGCTGCAGGCGCTCTCCGCCCGCAATGATCCGCCGGAGACGGCGTCTCGCCCGTTCAGCCTGACGCGGGATGGTTTTATTATGGGCGATGGCGCGGCGGGGCTGGTGCTGGAAAGCATGGAGCATGCCACCGCGCGCGGCGCGACCATTCTGGGCGAAATTTTAGGCGTGGGCGAGCGGGCGGATACGTTTCACCGCACCCGCTCCAGCCCCGATGGCCTGGCGATTTCCGGCGCGGTGGAAAATGCGTTGCGCGATGCCGGCCTCGGTGCCGATGCCATTGGCTATATCAACGCGCATGGCACCTCCACGCCGGAGAATGACAAGATGGAGGCCATGGCGATGCATCTCGTCTTCGGCGAGATCTGCCCGCCCATCTCGTCCACTAAATCCATGCTGGGCCACACCCTCTCGGCCGCGGGGGCGATTGAGGCGGTGATCTGCCTGCTGGCGCTGCGCCACCAGATGCTGCCGCCCACCATCAACCAGACCGATACCGACATGGCGCTGGGCGTGGATGTGGTACCGAATATGGCCCGCCCGCATGGTTTTTCGGCGGCCTTGTCGAATAGTTTTGGTTTCGGCGGGCAGAATGTCTGCGTGGTGCTGGGCCGGGGCTGAGCGGGGCTTAACCCTTCGCCGCACCGCCGCGAATGCCGCTGACATGCTCGCGCATCAGCAATTCGGCCCGCCAGGGGTCGCCGGTGGTGATCGCTTCCAGAATGCGGCGATGGTCATCCACACGCCTGCGGATATCGATGGGCGTGAAGGCGACGATGCGGCGCAGTGAGGGGCCGGGGCGGTTGAGCACCAGGCGCAGCGTATCGGCGAGTTGCCGATTGCCGGCGGCGGCCAGGATGGTCTCATGGAAGGCGACATTGGCGGCGCGGTAGCGTTGCAATTCATCCGCGCCGCAGCGGTTGGTTTCCACCACCGCCTCGCCCTCGGCCAGGGCGGCCTCGGCGGCGCGGCGGGCGTCGGGCGAGAGGCCGTGGCGGGCGGCGAAGCGGCAGGCCAGGCCCTCGAGCGCGGCGCGGATTTCGAAGGCTTCGTCGATCAATTCGGCGGAGAAGTCCCGCACGGTGAAGCCGCGATTGGGGGCGTAATCGAGCAGGCCCTCGGCCGCCAGGGCATGCAGCGCGGTGCGCAATGGGGTGCGGGAGACGCCGAGTTCGGCGGCGAGGCGGGCCTCATTGATCTTCTCGCCATCGGCCAGCGCGCCATCGAGCATTCTCTCGCGCAGCGTATCGGCCACGCGCAACGCGCGGGGGAGCAGGGGCGGGATATTGGGGGCGGGGCCGTCCATCGCTATTGAATACAATCTTGCCTGCGTCGCAACCAGATTTCTGCCTATGATGGCGGCATTGCCGGCCGAAGCGGGCCTGATTGTGTACAATGTGCGTTGACCGCATGGCCATCCGCTTTCACAATGTTGGGGTGATCGAGAGGGTTCAGCGTGAGCGGTTTCGGGGTTGATATGCCATTGGCTGCGGTGGTCGCCATTGACCTCCATCGCGGGCATCTCGACCCGGCGGTGGCCACCATGCCCGCAGCGCCCGAGGTGGCGGCGCGGCTGGTTGCGGCCAATCTTCGCTTTCTTGATGCGGCGCGGGCGGCGGGTATTCCGGTGATCCATTGCGTCACCCGCTATCGCGATGCCGATGAGATTGCCCTCAACCCCTTCTGGCGCACCCGCGCCGAGGACCCGCAGGCCACCCGCAAGAATGTGCTGCGGCACAATCTGGAGGGCATGCCGGGCTTGGAGATCATGCCGGGCCTGCGCCATGCCGATGATTCGGTGGTGGACACCAAGAAGCGCTATGATTGCTTCGTGGCGACGGATCTGGACCTGCGCCTGCGCGCGTTGGGGGCCAATACGCTGCTGATCACCGGCATCAATACCAATAGCTGCGTGCTGGCCACCGCTTGCGCGGCCAATGTGCGCGACTATGCCGTGGTGGTGGTGGAGGATTGCGTGGACACCATGGATGGCCCCGCGCATCACGATGCCGCCTTGATGCTGCTCAAAACCGCTTTTGCTCATGTTATGACCGGGGAGGAGGCGCTGAAGCGCCTCGCAAGCTGATGACCGAACCGACCCTTCCGGGAAGCCGCAACCCCTATTCCGCCATTGTGGACCGCGCACCCTTGCCGCCGCTGCCCGGCGGCGCCCGCATGGCGTTTTGGAGCATTGTGAACCTGGAGGTGTGGGATATTTCCCGCCCCATGGCGCGGCAGGTGATCCCCGCCCCCACCGGCCAGGTGCTGCTGCCCGATGTGCCCAATTGGTCCTGGCATGAATACGGCATGCGGGTGGGGGTATGGCGCTTTTTCAAGCTGTATGAGCGGCTGGGCATTCGCCCCACGCTGTCGATCAACGCCCGGGTTTGCGATGATTATGAGCGGGTTGCCGCCCATGCCCGCGATCTGGGCTGGGAGCCCATGGGCCATGCCTGGGAGCAGATGCCGATCCATAAGGTGGATGATCAGCGGGGGATGATTTTCCGCTCAATGGACCGGTTGGAGAGTTTTTGGGGCAAGCGGCCGATTGGCTGGCTGGGGCCGGGCCTGACGCAAACCTATGACACGCCGGAAAACCTGGCCGAGGCGGGCGTCAAATACATCGGCGACTTCGTCTATGATGACGACCCCACGGTGATCACCACCGCCCAAGGACCTTTGGTGACGCTGCCCTATACGGTGGAGTTGAACGACATCCCGATGATGATCGTGCAGCACCATGAGAGCGCCTATTGGAAGACCCGGGTGATGGACCAGTTCAAGCGGCTCTATGAGGAGAGCGCGGAGCGGCCGAAGATCATCTCGATTGCCATTCACCCCTATATTTCCGGCCAGCCGCATCGCATTCGCTACCTGGAGGAAATTTACGCCGAGGTCGCGGAATATGCCGGCGTGGTGCATATGAACGGCGCAGAATTGTATGATTGGTACAATGCGGCGGCGAAGGTGCATCCATGAACCAGGTGCCGCCCGGTGGGATGCTGCCTGGGGAGCGGATTGCCTTTGATCCCATCGCGGGGCGGCGCCGGCTGGAATTGCCGGATGGCAAGCGCGTGGCGGTGTGGATCATCGTCAATATCGAGGAATGGAACCCGCTGGAGACCATGCCGCGCACGGTGCTGACGCCGCCCGCCGGTGGGGCGCCGATGCCTGATATTCCCAATTGGGCCTGGCATGAATACGGCAATCGGGTGGGGTTCTGGCGTATCCTCGACGTTTTCGATGATTACAAGCTGCCGGGGAATCTGGCGGTGAATGGCTGCGCGATTGCGGCTTATCCGCAGATTGCCGAGGCGGCGCATACGCGCGGCTGGGAATTCATCGGCCATGGTTTTTCGCAGAAGAACATGCAGAAGGTGGCCGATGAGGTGGAGGATATCCGTCTCACCACCGAGGCCATCGAAAGGTTTACCGGCAAGCGCCCGCGCGGCTGGCTGGGCCCGGGCCTGACCGAGACCTGGGAGACGCCGGAGCGGCTGGTGGCGGGCGGCTATGATTACGTGGCGGATTGGGTGCTGGATGATCAGCCAGTGGTGCTCAAGACGCGTAATGGCCCGCTGGCCAATGTGCCCTATACCCAGGAATGCAATGATGTGGCGATGATGCTGATCCAGCATCACAAGGCATCGGAGTATCGTGACCGGGCGATCGACCAGTTCGAGCAGATCCGCTCCGATGCGCGGCATGGCGCGCGGGTGATGGCCATGGTGCTGCACCCTTACATCATGGGCGCGCCGCATCGGCTGCGGTATTTCCGTGAGGCGGTGGCGCATATTGCCGGATGCCCCGATGCGGTCTTCATGACCGGCAGCGCCATCCTCGATTGGGCGAAGGCGCAGCAGGGCTGATGCTGGGTTTCCAGTTGCTCAATGGGCTGACTTTCGCGGCACTGCTCTTTGTGGTGGCCTCGGGGTTTACCCTCGTCTTTGGCCTGTTGCGCATCGTCAATCTGGCGCATGGCGCGCTGTATCTGCTGGGCGGCTATGTCGCTTATGAGGTGGGCGGGCGCAGCGGCAGTTTCGCGGCGGGTGTTGTGGCCGCGATGGTGGCGGTGGCACTGGCCGGGCTGGCGCTGGACCGGGGCCTGCTGCGCTTCGTCAAGGGGCAGGATTTGCGCCAGGTGTTGCTCACCGTCGGCGTGGGGCTGGTGCTCAATGATCTGTTTCTGGTGATCTGGGGCGGCGATGCCTTCACCGTGCCAACGCCTGAGGCCCTGCAGGGGGCTGCGGTGGTGATGGGGGTTTTCTACCCGAAATACCGGCTTTTCGTGCTGCTGGCGGGTGTGGCGATTTTCGTTCTGCTCTGGCTGGTGATGAACCGCACCCGCTATGGCGCGCTCATTCGCGCCGGGGTGGATGATGCGGAAATGCTCTCGGCCACGGGGGTGGATCAGGGGCGGTTGTTTGTCATCACCTTCATGCTGGGCTCGGCGCTGGCGGGGCTGGGTGGCGCCATGGGCGGGGCGTTTCTCTCGCTTTATCCCGGTGCGGATGCGGAGATCTTGGTCTTCTCGCTGGCGGTGGTGATCATTGGCGGGCGAGGCAGCCTGGAGGGCGCGGCGATTGGCGCGCTGTTGATTGGGCTGTTGAACACTTTTGGCCAAGTGTGGTTTCCCGAATTATCCTATTTCGTGGTGTTTGGGCCCATGGCGCTGCTGCTGGCATTTCGGCCCTATGGGCTGTTCGGGCGGGCGGCATGAGGGCGGTGTTCATCCTGGCCGGGTTGGTGGCTTTGGCCAGCATGCCGCTGCTGCTGCCGAGTTATCAGCTTGGTATCGCTTCGGAGATTTTGATCTTTTCGGTGCTCGCCATGTCGGTGAATCTGCTGGCGGGCTATGCCGGGCGCACGCCGCTCTGCCATGGGGCGATCTTTGGCACCTCGACCTATGTGGTGATTATCGCGGCGGCCGCGGGGGTGCCGGTCTGGGCTGCCTGCCTGCTGGGAGTGGCGGCGGCGGGCGGGCTTTCGGTGGTGTTTGGCATTATCGCGGTGCGCACCTCGGGGGTGTATTTTCTGCTGCTGACGCTGGCACTCGGCCTGATCATCTGGGGCATCTGCCTGCGCTGGACGGGCGTGACCGGCGGCGAGAATGGGTTGCGTGGCGATTTGCGGCAGGGCTGGCTGGCTGACTCGCAGCGGCTCTATTGGCTTATCCTGGGGGTGGGGGCGGTGCTGACTTTCGCCATGTGGCGCCTCGTCCGCTCGCCCTTCGGGCTCACTTTGCGGGCGATCAAGGACAGCCCTTCGCGCATGGCGGCCCTTGGGCATGACGTGCCGGCGCATCTCTTTGCCGCCTTCGTGGCGTCGGGGCTTTTTGCCGGTGCGGCCGGGGCGCTGTATGCGCTGTTCAATGATTTCGTCAGCCCCACCACGGTCGCCCTGCCGCAATCGGTGGAGGGGCTGCTGATGGCCATTGTCGGCGGGGTGGGCAACATTCTGGGCGGGCTGGTTGGCGCCTTTGTGCTGATCGCGCTTGAACAATTCGTCAGCGCTTATACTGAGCGCTGGCTTTCGGTGCTGGGCCTCACCGCCATCGCCATCATGCTCTTCGCACCACAAGGTTTGCTCGGGCTTTTGCAAAGGAAATCGCAATGAAACGCAGGATTGTTCTGGCCACCCTCGCAGCCCCCGCCATGCTGCGCGCGCAAGGCACGTCGGGGCCTATCAAGATCGGCCTGATGGCGCCGCTGACCGGTGTCGCAGCCTCGGGCGGGCGCGAGATCGTCGAAGGCTTCCAGATGTATTTCGAGACCATCAATGGCCGCATTGGCGGGCGGGCGGTTGAGGTGACGGTGGAGGATGATGCCTCCAACCCCGACACCGCCCTGCAAAAGGCCCGGCGCCTGGTGGAGCAGGGCAATGTGCATTTCCTCTTCGGCAATCTGCTGGCCAATACCGGCCTTGCGGTTGCCAATTACGTGCGCGGCACGGGCACGCCCTATTTCATTCCGGTGATCGCCGCCGATGATCTGACGCAGCGAAGCCGCCTGCCCAATGTGGTGCGCGTGGCCGGCTATTCCGCCAGCCAGTTCAGCCGGCCGCTGGCCGATTGGGCCTATAAGCAGGGTTTTCGGCGAATTGCCACGATCAGCCAGGACTACACCTTCGGCCATGAGCAATGCGGTGGCTTTGCGCAGAAATTCACCTCGCTCGGCGGGCGGGTGTTGCAGCAATTCTGGCATCCGCTGAACACCTCGGATTTCTCGCCCTATATGGGGCAATTGGCCAATGCGGGGGTAGACGCCATCTTCGCCATGGAGACGGGGGCCGATGCCACCCGCCTCATCCAGGCCTATGCCAGCTTTGGCCTGAAGGGCCGCATCCCGCTGATGGGCGCGATGAATGCCTCCGATCAATCGGTCATCCGTACCATGGGGGCCGAGGCCGAGGGCATCGTCTCTGCGGCGCATTTCGCCGAAGGTTCGACCAATGCCATCACCCAGGCCTTTGTGGCCGATTATGATCGGCGCTTCCAGAAATTGCCCTCGCTTTATGGTTTCTCGCATTTCTCGGGCGCGATGTGGGTGGCCGAGGCGCTGAAGACCATCGGCGCCGATGCCGAGAATCGCGAGCGCCTGCTCGCTGCCGTGCGCGCCACCACGCTGACAGGCAGCCCGCTGGGTGCGCCGGTTTCGCTCGATGCCTATGGCAATCCGGTTTATGACGCCTTTATTCGCCGCGTGGTGCGCCGCCCCGATGGCAAGCTTTGGAATGCGCCGATCGAGACCTATCCGCGCGTCGATCAATTCTGGGGTTTTGAGCCGGAAGCCTATATGCGCCAGCCGGCCTATTCGCGGGCCTTCCAGGGGCCGCGGTGAAGGCGCTCGAACTCAGCAATGTCGTGGTGCGCTTCGGCGCGCTGCGGGCGGTGGATGGGGCGAGCCTCTCCCTTGAGCAGGGCGAGCGCCGCGCCGTGATAGGCCCGAATGGCGCGGGTAAAACCACGCTGTTCAACGCCATCACCGGGGTGATTCGCCCGGCCGAGGGCCGGGTGGTGATACAGGGTTGGGATGGCACCCGCGCCAGCCCGCAGGCACGCGCCCGCCGGGGCGTAGGCCGCACCTTTCAGATCACCAATTTGTTTCCCGAATTGACCATCGCCGAGAATATGCGGGTGGCGCTGCGTGGCCTCACCACCGCGAAATGGAATTTTTGGGCCAGCGATGAGGCGGGCGCGGGCAGGGCGGCCATTGCCGAGGCGCTGGCTGCCGCGCGCCTTGAAGGCCAGGATGAGGTTCGGGTGAAGCATCTCTCCTATGGCGCGCAGCGCCAATTGGAATTGGCCATGGCGCTGGTGCAAAAGCCGCGCCTGCTGCTGCTGGATGAACCCGCCGCCGGCCTCTCGCCGGTGGAGCGTGGCGCTGTGGCCGATATCGTCCGCGCCCTGCCGCGCGATATCGCCATGGTGCTGATCGAACATGACATGGACCTGGCACTCGGCCTGGTGGACAGCGTGACCGTGATGCATGAGGGGCGCGTGTTGCTGGAAGCTGCCCCCGACCAGATTCGCGGCAATGCCCAGGTGCAGGAAGTCTATCTGGGGCGGGCGGCCTGATGCTCAGCGTTCGTGACCTGCATGCCGGTTATGGTGAGGCGCAGGTGCTGCATGGCGTCTCGCTGGAGATCACCCGTGGTGCGGTGCATGCGCTGCTGGGGCGCAATGGCATGGGCAAATCCACCCTGGTGCGCGCCATGATGGGGCTCTCCACGCCGCGCATCACGGCGGGTGATGTCATGCTGGGCGAGACCCGGTTGAATGGCATGGCGCCGCATCGCATTGCCCGCGCGGGGGTGGCGCTGGTGCCGCAGGGGCGCAGGCTTTTCGCCTCGCTGACGGTGAGCGAGCATCTCACCATCCTCAAGCCGGCCTCGGCAAGGCATGGCTGGACGGTGGCGCGGGTTTTTGAGGCCTTTCCCCGCCTGGCGCAGCGCAAGAGCCATCGCGGCAACCAGCTTTCCGGTGGCGAGCGGCAGATGCTGGCGGTGGGCCGGGCGCTTATGGCCGATCCGAGTTTTATCCTGATGGATGAACCCTCCGAGGGGCTGGCGCCGGTCATGGTGCAGGCATTGGAGGGCGTCGTCGCGCTGCTGCGCGATGAGGGCCTGGGCGTGCTGCTGGTGGAACAAAATCTCTATTCGGCGCTGGCCGTGGCGGATCGTGTCTCGGTGCTGGAGGGCGGGCAGATCGTCCATTCCGCGCCGATTGCCGAGAGCCCGGCGGAGACTCTCACCCGTTTTCTGGGAGTTCACTGAGCATGGCGATTGACGCCCATACCCATACGCTTTGCCCAGGCGTGAACCCGCTGGTGGCCGGCCGGCCCGAATTGGCCGCCATTCCCTATCAGCGCGACCTTTCGGCGGAGAGCCGGGTGGTGGATCACGACCAGTTTCCCGATCTGCTGAAGGCCTTTTTGCAAGTCGAGCGCCGGCTGGCGGATATGGCGAAGATGCGCATCACCCACCAGGTGGTGGCACCCGCCCCGGGCCAGCAGCATTACTGGGCCGAGCCGGCTTTGCTGGACCAATTGAGCCGGTTGCAGAATGAGCATGTGGCGGCGATGTGCGCGGCCAATCCCCAGGCCTTTTCGGGCCTTGGCACATTGCCGATGACGGCGCCTGATCTGGCCATTGCCACGGCAACCCATGGGGTGGAGAGCCTCGGCCTGAAGGGTTTTCAGATCGATACCCGCGCCGGCGCTATGGAGCTGTCCGACCCGGCGCTGGACCCGCTCTGGGCGCGGCTGGAAAAGCTGGATACGGCGGTGATGCTGCATCCGTTGGGTTTTTCCGATGGCATGCGCCTCTCGCCCTTCTTCATGGTCAATACCGTGGGCAACCCGATGGAGGAGGTGATCGCCGCCAATCATCTCATCCTGGGCGGCGTGCTGGACCGCCACCCTGGGCTGCGGATCAAGATCGTGCATGGTGGCGGCTTCTACCCCTTCCTGATCGGCCGGCTGGACCATGCCTGGAAGCGGAGGCCGGAGGTGCGCAAACTGACGGCCGAGCCGCCTTCGGCCTATCTCACGCGCATGTGGTACGACACGGTGGTGTTTGATCCGGCCATTCTGCGCATGCTGGTGTCGCTGGTGGGTGCCGAGCGGGTGATGCTGGGCAGCGATTATCCCTTCGATATGGGTGATATGGACCCCTTGGGCATGCTGGAATCCTGCGGATTTTCGGCTGAGGACACGGCGCAGATTGCTTCCCGCACGGCGAGGGATTTCTTCCGCCTGAGTTGACCCAAACCCCTCCGCCGGCCCAGGCTATCGGCGGAGGAGCCCAAAAAATGCCGGACATCATGCTGCCCACCGCCGCGGAATTCGAGACCTATCTCGATTCTATCCGCCGGCTTGTGCGCGAAAAACTCATACCCGCCGAACCAAGGCTGGATGGCCAGGAGACCCTGCCGGAGGATCTGACGCAATTGCTGCGCGATGCCGGGTTGTTCGGCATTTCCATCCCCACCGCCTATGGCGGCCTCGGCCTGACGATGGAGCAGCAGGTGCGGGTGATGTTCGAGGTGACGCGCGCTTCCAGCGTGTTTCGCGCCCGCTTCTCCACCACCATTGGCTTGGGCAGCCAGCCCATCCTCTATAACGGCACCGAGGCGCAGCGGCTGGAATGGCTGCCGCGCATGGCGAGCGGCGAGGCGACGGCCAGCTTCGCCCTCACCGAGCCCGAGGCTGGCAGCGATGCCGGGGGGCTGCGTACCACGGCGCGGCGGGAGGGCGATGATTTCGTCATCAATGGCACCAAGCGCTACATCACCAATGCTAGGCAGGCCGATGTCTTCATCGTGATGGCGCGCACGGTGGAGGGCACGAGGGATGCCTCGGGCATTTCCGCCTTCATCGTGCCCGCCGGCACGCCTGGCCTTTCCTGCGGTGCGGCGGATAAGAAAATGGGCCAGGATGGTTCCGCCACCTCGGAGGTGTATTTTGATGAGGTGCGCGTGCCGGCATCGGCGCTGATCGGCGGGCGCGAGGGCGGCGGCTTCAAGACCGCCATGCGCGGCATCAACCATGCCCGACTGCATGTGGCGGTGACCTGCGTCGGTCAGGCGCAGCGGCTGCTGGAGGAGGCGCTGGCCTATACGATGAACCGCCGGCAATTCGGCCAGGCCCTGGCGGAATTTCAGCTGGTGCAGGCGCAATTGGCCGATAGCCGTTCGGAGATTCTGGCCGGGCGCAGCATGATACTGGAGACAGCCCGCGCCTTCGATGCGGCGGGTGAGGCGCAGGGGCCGATTGTGGCCGATATCGCCTGTTGCAAGCTGTTCTGCTCGGAAATGGCCGGCCGGGTGGCGGACCGGGCGCTGCAGTTGCATGGCGGCATGGGCTATATGCATGGCACGGTGGTGGAGCAATTGTTCCGCGATGTTCGGCTGTTCCGGATTTTCGAGGGGGCATCGGATGTGCAGCGGTTGCTGATTGGCAAGACCATGGTGGCCGAGGCGAAGCGGGCATGAGGCGCCGGATCCTTCTCGCTGGCCTCGCCATGCCGGCGCTGGCGCAATCCAGCACCATTCGCATCATCAGCCCTTATACGGCGGGCGGTGCCTCGGATATTCTGGGCCGCTTCGCCGGCCAGGCGATTGGCGAGGCGCTGGGGGTGACGGTGGTGGTGGAGAACCGCACCGGCGCCGGCGGCAATCTGGGGGCCGAGGCGGTGGCGCGCGCCGCCCCGGATGGCACCACCTTCCTCGTTATGGCCGCAGCGCAGGCGGCCAATGCCACGCTGTATCGCAGCCTGCCTTTCAATGTGCTGCGGGATTTCGCGCCGGTGGCGGTGATTGGCGTGGTGCCTAATCTGCTCTCGGTGCATCCGGCGGTGCCGGCGCATGATGTGGCCGGGTTCATTGCCTTCGCCCGGGCGCAGAGCGCTGGCATCACCTATTCTTCCGCCGGGGTGGGCACCATTCCGCATTTGGCGATGGAGTTGTTTCGCCATCGGGCTGGCTTCCAGGCCACCCATGTGCCCTTCCGTGGCACAGCACCGGCGGTGACCGAGGTGGTGGCCGGGCGCATTCAGGCGATGATGGAGAACCTGCCGCCCCAGGCGCCGCAAATTCGGGCCGGGGCGCTGCGTGGCTTGGGGGTTTCCACCGCCGCGCGGGTGGCGGATTTCCCCGACATTCCCGCCATTGCCGAGACCCTGCCGGGGTTTGAGGCGATGGCCTGGCAATCGCTGGTGGCGCCGGCTGGCACGCCGCCGGCCATTCTGCGGCGGGTGGGTGAGGTGGTGCTGGCCGCCACCGCCGCGCGGGCTGGGCAACTGCGTGGTATGGGTTTCATCCCTGGCACCATCGGCCCTGATGCCTTCCCCGCCTTCTTGCGGGCCGAGGTGGAGAAATGGGCCGAGGCCGTGCGTATTTCTGGAGCAACCGCCGAATGAAGACCCGTGTCACCGAAATGCTCGGCATCCGCTACCCCATCGTGCAGGGGGGGCTGGCACGGGTGGCCTATGCCGAGCTGGCCGCTGCCGTTTCCAATGCCGGGGGCTTGGGGCAGATCAATACCGCTTCGTTGCTCGAGCCTGAGGCGCTGCGGGCGGAAATTCGCCGCTGCCAGGCGCTCACCTCGCTGCCTTTTGGCGTGAATTTCCCGATCAATCGGCATGACCTCAACCCGCTGCTGGATGTGGCGCTGGAGGAGGGTGTGCGCGTGATCGCGCTGACCGCGGGCAATCCGGCACCCTATCTGCGCCGCTGTGAAGGCCATGCCGTGCATACCCTGGTGCTGACCGCCGGCCCGGAATTGGCCAAGAAGGCCGAGGCTGCGGGTGCGCATATGGTGGCCACTGTGGGCTTTGAGGGCGGCGGCCATATCGGGCGTTCGGATGAGACCACCATGGTCATGGTGCCGCGCGTTGTGGATGCGGTGAAAATCCCGGTGCTGGCGAGTGGTGGCATTGCCGATGGGCGGGGGCTGCTGGCGGCCCTGGCGCTGGGGGCCGAGGGGGTGGAGATGGGCACCCGCTTCGTCGCCACCATCGAGGCGCGGGCGCATGAGAATTACAAGCAGGCGCTGGCCGCAGCCGCGCCCGATGGCACCATGCTGATCAAGCGTTCCATGGGCATGCCCGGGCGCACGCTGCGCTCGCCCTTTGCCGAGCATATCGTGGCGCGCGAGGCGGCGGGGGCGGAGAAGGCCGAGTTGCTGGAGTTGGTGGCCGGCCGGGTGAATGCGCTGGGCACGGATGAGGGGCGGCTGGAGGAAAGTTTTGTCTGGGCCGGGCAATGCGTGGGCCTGATCCATGACGTGCCGCCGGCGGGGGAGGTGATCCGCCGGATGGTGGCCGAGGCTGAGGCGGGAATCGCGCGGTTGCGCGGCATTGGTTAGGGGTATTGCTGAGCCGATGTGAGGGCGCAGCAATGTAGTGGGGTGCTAAAACCCAATTACAGACCAGAAAAATGATTAAATTGAGTAATTTAACGAAGGTGCAGGAAACTGAGTTTCCTGCTGAGGTGTTCGAGGGGCAAAGCCCCTCGATCTTTTCCCCCCTCGCCATTCGTCTTTCCCCAGCGATTACCCGCGCAGCGTCGCCCCCGTGGCCTTGGTGATGGCTGCTACCACCTTGGCCACCACCGCCTCGATCTCGGCATCGGTGAGGGTGCGTTCGCGCGGCTGTAAGGTGATCTGGATGGCGAGGCTGACCTTGCCCTCGGGCAGGCGCTCGCCGGCATAGCGGTCGAATAGCACGACATCGCTCACCAGCGCCCGCTCGGCGCCACGCGCGGCGCGCAGCAGGTTATCGGCCGGCACATCGGCATCGACCAGCAAGGCCAGGTCACGCCGCAGCGGCTGGAAGGCGGGCAGGTCGGGCGGGGATTTCTTGCGGCGCTTGGGCTCGGGCACGGCGTCGAGAAACACCTCTGCCGCCACGGCAGCGCCGGGCAAGCCCAGCGTGTCGCGCAGTTGCGGGTGGATTTCGCCAAAATACGCCAGCACCGTCTTGGGCCCCTGGCGGAAGGTGCCGCTGCGGCCGGGGTGGTAATGGCCGGGGGCATCGGTGGTGATGGTGACGCCGGCCATGGGCACGCCGAGTGCCTCCAGCACCGCCTGGGCATCGGCCTTGGCGTCCAGCGCCTCCACCGGGCGGGCGGGGGCGGCCCAATTGGCCGGGGTGCTGCCGGCGCGGAGCGTGCAGGCCATGGCGAGTTGCCCCTCGGGCGCGGTGGAGCGATAGCCGCCGCCCACCTCGCTCAAGGCCACATCGGCAAAGCCGCGCGCGGCATTGGCGGCGGCGGCGAATGCGAGGCTGGCCACCGGGGTTGGGCGCATCTGGTTGAGATCGGAGGCGATGGGGTTTTCCAGCCGCAGCGCAGCCTCGCCACCGCCGAATTGCTCCGCCGTGGCCTGGGCCACAAAACCATAGGTGACATTATCCTGGCAGCCGCGGGCGGCCAGGATGCGCCGCGCGGTGATGGCGCGGCGTTGCTTCGCATCCACCGCCGGGGGCGGTACGGCAAAGGGCACGGGCAGCGATACGGCGGGCACCGCATCGAGCCCGCCCAGGCGGAGGACTTCCTCCACCAGATCGGCCTCGGCCTCGGTGGCCTCGCAGCCCTCGCGCGCGGCGGCTGCCCGCGTGGGGTCCAGCCCTGGGTCCATGTCGAGCGTGATGGGGGCGGCGATGTCGTTGCGCCAGGAGGGGACGGCCACGGTCACCGAGGCTGTGTCGCGCTGCAGCGTGGCGAAGCCCAGGGCTTCCAGCCGCGCCACCGCGTCATCCGTTGCCACTGCCATGCCGCCCAGGCCCATCAGGCGCTCGAAGCGCAGCGTGGCGTGGCGGCGCCAGTTTGGTTCCTGGCCGGCCTCGGAGATTTCGCTGGCCTCGCCGCCGCAGAGTTCCATGATGGTGGCGGTGGCCATATCCAGCGCGCGTGGCGGCAGGGCCTGGTCCAGGCCGCGCTCGAAGCGTTGCCGGGCATCGGTGAAGACAGCATGGCGGCGGCCGGAGAGGGCGATGCGCACCGGGTCGAACAGGGCGCTTTCGATGAAGCACTCGGTGGTGTTCTCGTCGCAGCCGGAATGCTCGCCGCCGATGATGCCGCCCAGCGCCTCGGCGCCGGCCTCGTCGGCGATCACGCCATCCTCTTCGGTCAGCGTGTAGGTCTTGTTGTTCAGCGCGGCCAGGGTTTCGCCTGGGCGGGCCATGCGCATGGAGAGCGTGCGGCCCTTCACCTTGGCGACGTCAAACACGTGCAAGGGGCGGCCCAGCCCATAGGTGAAGAGGTTGGTGACATCGACCAGCGCATTGATCGGGCGCAGGCCGACCGCCACCAGCCAATCCTGCAGCCATTGGGGCGAGGGGCCGTTTTTCACGCCCCGCACAGCGCGGCCGACGACCCAGTTGCAGGCCCTGGGATCTTCGATGTGCCAGGTCAGCGGCGAGGGGTAGCGGGCGGTGATGCTGGGGGTGGGGAGGGGCTTCAGCCGGCCGAGGCCTGCCGCCGCCAGATCGCGGGCGATGCCATGGACGGAGAGCGCGTCGCCGCGGTTCGGTGTGACCTTGATTTCGATGATGGTGTCGAGCTTGGCGTATTCGGCATAGGGGCGGCCGATGGGGGCGTCTTCGGGCAGATCGATAATGCCGGAATGGTCATCGCCCAGGCCCATTTCGCGGGCGGAGAGCATCATGGCCTCGGATTTCTCGCCGCGGATTTCGCCCACTTTGAGGGTGATGCCGGTGCCGGGGATGAAGGCGCCGGGGAGGGCGGCCACGCCGATGAGGCCGGTGCGCGCATTGGGCGCGCCGCACACCACGGCGTATTCCCTGCCATCGCCGATATCAACGCGCAGCGCGCGCAGGCGGTCAGCATTGGGGTGCTGGCGGGCCTCGATGACGCGGGCGATGACGAAGCTGGCCAGGGGGGCGGCGCGGTCTTCCACGCCTTCCACCTCGATGCCGATGCGGGTGAGGGTCTCGCAGAGCGTTGCCGTATCGGCATCGAAATCGAGATGGGCGCGCAGCCAGGAGAGCGGGAATTTCATGTCACACGCCCTCATGCAGGGAGGCGGGGGTTAGCGGGCTGGAGGCGTAATGGGCGAGCCAGCGGATATCGCCCTCATAAAAGGGGCGCAGATCGGCTATGCCATGTTTGAGCATGGTGATGCGCTCGATTCCCATGCCGAAGGCAAAACCCTGCCATTCGCGCGCATCAATGCCGCAATTGGCCAGCACGCGGGGATGGACCATGCCCGAGCCCAGGATTTCCAGCCAATCACCGCCGGCGCCGAGTTCGCCGGTTTTGCGGTTCCAGCCGATATCCACCTCCATCGAGGGTTCGGTGAAGGGGAAGTAGCTGGAGCGGAAGCGCACCGGCAGGGTGGAAATGCCGAAAAACGCCCGCAGGAAATCGGTGAGGCAGCCCTTGAGGTGGCCCAGCGTGATGCCGCGATCGATCACCAGGCCTTCGACCTGGTGGAACATCGGCGAATGCGTGGCGTCATGATCGGCGCGATAGGTGCGGCCGGGGGCGATGATGCGAATGGGCGGTTCCTGGCCGAGCATGGTGCGGACCTGCAGCGGTGAGGTTTGGGTGCGCAGCACCAGCGGGCGGCCATCGGCGCCGGTGCCGGGGAGATAAAAAGTGTCCTGATCCTGCCGTGCGGGGTGATGGTCGGGGATGTTGAGCGCGCCGAAATTATACCAGTCGCTCTCGATATCCGGGCCGGCCACGGCGGAGAAGCCCATGGCGCCGAAGATGGCGGTGAGTTCCTCGATGGTGCGGTTGATGGGGTGGATGGAGCCGGCCGGGATGGGCCGGGCGGGCAGGGACATATCCTGCTTCTCGGCCAGTAGCCGGGCGTTGAGATCCGCCGTGGCGAGAACGCCATGGGCCTGGTCGAGGCTGAGGTCGATCGAGGCGCGGGCCTCATTGAGGGCTGCGCCGCGCTGCTTGCGCTCCTCCGGCGGCAATGCGCCCAGGCCCTTCATGAGGGTGCTGAGGCGGCCCTGCTTGCCGAGGAAGGCGACACGCACGCCGTCCAATTCACGCAGATTGGCGGCCTGGCTCATGGCGGATTTCGCCTCGGCGACCAGGGCTTCAAGCTCATCACTCATCGGGGTGTTCCACGCAAAAGAAAAAGGCCGCCCCCCGTTACCGGAAGGCGGCCTGTTTGTCGTCCCTGTCGGGCTGTTTAGACGGCTGCCTTGGCTTTTTCGATCAAGGCGGCAAAGGTTTCCGGCTCGTCATAGGCGAGGGCGGCCATCACCTTGCGGTCCATCTCGATGCCGGCCTTCTTAATGGCGGCGATGAAGACGCTATAGGTCATGCCATGCTCGCGCACGGCGGCATTGATGCGCTGGATCCACAACCCGCGGAACTCGCGCTTCTTGTTGCGACGGTCGCGATAGGCGTATTGCAGCGCCTTCTCAACGCGCTCGAGCGCGGGGCGGAAGGTCGTGGAAGAGCGGCCGACATAGCCCTTGGCGAGCTTGAGGACCTTCTTGTGACGGGCATGGGCGGTAACGCCGCGTTTGACACGTGCCATTTTTCTGCGCCCCCCTTACCGGCTCAAACCATACGGAAGCCACTGCTTACCCGTCTTGGCATCCATCTCTGTCAGTGTCTGGCTGCCACGGTTCTGCCGCTTGGCCTTCTGGCTGCGCGCCGAGAGGTTGTGGCGCTTCTTGCCGGGGCCGGCCAGGACCTTGCCCGTGGCCGTGATCTTGAAGCGCTTTTTGGCGCTTGATGTCGTCTTCATCTTGGACATTCGGTACTCCCATTGCGCGGCCGGAACCGCACGCCTGTATCATGCCCCAACCTTGCCCACGGGATGTCCGTGGCCCCCCGAAACGCGACGGGGACCGCACCATGCGGCGGGGGCATGTCTCCTCGGCCGGGCTGTCCAGGGCACCGGCGCGGGAGCGCGGCTTATAGGCGGGACGCGGGATTGTCACAAGGGGTGGGTGATGGACGGCGCGGCGGGGCGCATGCCACACAGGGCAGTCTCGTGGAGAGGAACCCCGCATGATCGAGCTTTGGACCTGGAACACCCCCAATGGCCGGAAGATTTCCGCCGCCCTGGAGGAGATGGGCCTGCCTTATAAGGTGGTGCCGGTGAATATCAGCAAGGATGAGCAGTTCAACCCCGCCTTCCTCGCCTTCAGCCCGAACAACCGCATCCCTGCC
The DNA here is from genome assembly GCF_040399605.1 of Rhodovarius sp. Classification (NCBI taxonomy): domain Bacteria; kingdom Pseudomonadati; phylum Pseudomonadota; class Alphaproteobacteria; order Acetobacterales; family Roseomonadaceae; genus Rhodovarius; species Rhodovarius sp. The sequence goes on from NZ_JBBARU010000058.1 coordinate 19,800, forward strand.
ATCATCGACCCCGATGGCCCGGGTGGTGCGCCCATCACTGTGTTCGAGAGTGGCGCCATTTTGCTGTATCTGGCCGAGAAGACGGGCCGGTTCATGCCGGCTGATCTGCGCGGGCGGGTGGAGGTGCTGGAATGGCTGATGTGGCAGATGGGCGGCTTTGGCCCCATGCCCGGCCAGGTGCACCACTTCCTGATGCAGTCCGAGGGGGCGGCCAGGGATTATGGCCTGGCGCGCTACGGCAAGGAGACCAGGCGGCTTTATGGCGTGCTGGAGAAGCGCCTGGCCGGGCGGGAATTCGTGGCCAGCGCGGGTGAGCCCAGCATCGCCGATTTCGCCATTCTGGGTTGGGCATGGCGGCATGAGCGGCATCAGGTGCCCTTTGATGACCTGCCCAATGTGGCGGCGTGGTATGCGCGGATGATGGCCCGGCCGGCGACGGCGAAGGGATTTGAAGTCGCCCTCTCATGACCGTTTGACGGAACGGGGGAGGGAGGCTAAACCCCCTCCTGCACATGCCGTGCAGACTTCACACTCCCAGCGACTATCTGGCAGCTACTACCTGAGGAGGGGTGGCCGAGTGGCCGAAGGCGGCAGTTTGCTAAACTGTTAATCGGGTTAAACCGGTTCGTGGGTTCGAATCCCATCCCCTCCTCCAG
>NZ_JBBARU010000059.1:0-20329 GCF_040399605.1 Rhodovarius sp.
ATAGCTGACAGTGCCGATATCAACGTTGAAATCCCCCAGATCGAAGCGATAGCCGCCCCAGATCTCGGTGCCGCGCCGCGTATCGGCCGAGCTGTGGCTAATGCTGGCCATCGCTGCGCCGATATAGACGCCGCTTCGGTGCACGAGTTCGGTCTCGGCCTGCATGGCCAGGCGGCCGCGGGTCTGGCTGAAGCCGCGCGATGCCCAATCGGAGCCATAGGAGAGGGTGGTTGTCAGTGTCAGCCCGGTGCTGCCGATGGCGATCTGCGCCCCTGCCGGCCCAGCCAAGGCCATGGCAAGGAGAAGAGCAAAGATGTTTTGGCGGAGCACGACTGCAAATTCCTAGAGGATAAAGGACATCTTCCCTGCAATACCCTATCGTGAAAGCGTAGCAAGCTGGGCAATGCGCTGGGGTGAAGGGGCCAAGCTTGCCTGATCTTTCGTTGCTGCGGTGTCACCTGGCGCTGGTGACGCTCGCCGCTGCCTAGGTGTCACGAGATGTTGGATGTCACGAGACGCTGATGGGGCTGCGCCACTATTCCAGCAAGCGGCCTAGGCCCCTACTCTCGCGCCATCCGCCGCCGCAGCGGCGCTGCCAGGCAGGAGCCGCCACCCATGATCAATCGTCGCCGAACCCTGGGAGGCCTGCTGGCCGCCACCGCTGCCCTGCCATCGCCCAGGCTTGCGCGCGCGCAAGCCTTCCCCAACCGCCCGCTTCGCCTGATTGCGCCATACCCGCCCGGGGGCGGGATCGACAGCGTGGCCAGGCTGCTGGCCGCGCCGATGTCTGACATGCTGGGTCAGGGCGTTGTGGTGGAGAACCGCGCGGGTGCCGGTGGCTCGATCGGCGCTGCCGCCGCCGCCCAGGCCCCGGCCGATGGCCATACGATATTGCTCGATGCCCTGGGCCATGTGATCAATCCGCTGCTGATCCGGGACCTGTCATTCGATTATCTGCGCGCCTTCGCCCCGGTGAGCCTGGTGGTCACCCAACCCATCATCGTGGTCGGCAGCCCGGGCCTGGCCATCCGCTCCCTGCAAGAGCTTCTGGGCCGGCTGCGCCAGCCGGGTCAGGACCTGTCCTATGGCTCCTCGGGCAATGGCACCGGCCCGCATATCGCCGCCGAGAGCCTGTTGCGGCAGGGGGGTGGGCGCGCAACCCATGTGCCCTATCGGGGGGCGGTGCCGGCCTTGCAGGATGTCATGGCCGGCAATCTGGCCTTTGCGGTGGTCACGGCGGGGTCAACGGTGGCGCTGGCGCGGGAGGGCAGGGTGGTGCCTCTGGCCGTTTTGAGCCCCGAGCGCATGGCCTCGCTGCCCGATGTGCCCACGGCGACGGAGGGGGCCTTGCCCGGCTTCGTCTTTCAGGAATGGAACGGCTTATTCGCTCCTGCCGGTACCCCGGCAGGGGCGATCACCCTGCTGCACCAGGCCGCCCGGCATGCGGTGAGCCAGGCCTCCACCCGCGAGCGGCTCGCCGCAATGGGCGCCGTGCCCCTGGGCTCCACCCCGGCGGCTTTTGCTGATTTTCTGACGGCGCAGCGCGAGATCATTGCCCGCACCGTAGCGGCGGCGGGCATCACCGCAGGTTGAGCGGCGGGCAGATGGGGGCAATTGAAGTTGAGGCTTGCCACCCCGCTGTTTTCCGTCTTGCATCGCCCCTCGAAGCCTATCCTACACCACAGGGAGTGAACCCAATGACCATCAGACGCCTATTCCTCGGCGCGGCCGCGATGCTGATCGCAGGCCCCGCCCTTGCCCAGGCACCCGCGCCCGCCCCTGTGCCGGGCTGGGCGGTTGGCCGCCCCGAGGGCTCGACCCTCGCCCCCCACGCCCCGCGCCTGACGGTGACGCCGCTGGACCAGGTGCCGGTATCGGCGATTCGCCTGCCGCCGGGCTTCCAGGCCGAGGTCTATGCCCATGGCATTCCCGGCGTGCGCGCCATTGCCGAAGGGCCAAACGGCACCCTCTTCGCCGGCACCCGCGGTATTGGCCGCGTCTATGCCATCACCCGCAATGCGGATGGCACGACCCGCACCCGCATCTTCGCCCAGGGCCTCACCCAGCCCAGCGGCCTCGTGGTGATCGGCAATAGCCTCTATATTTTTGCCGTGAACCGCGTGCTGCGCTACGATAATGTTGAGGCCAATCTGGATAGCCCGCCGGCACCGGTGGATCTCACCGCCGCCTATGGCCTGCCCACCGAGCAGGAACACGGCGCCAACCATCACTGGAAATTCGTCACCCTCGGCCCGGACGGCCGCGTCTATACGAATGTCGGCGTGAACTGCAACGTGTGCAACTTCGACCGCGACAAATTCGCCCTCCTCGTCTCCTTCCGCCCCGATGGCAGTGACCGCCGCATCGAGGCGCGCGGCGTGCGCAACAGCGTGGGCATGGCGCATCACCCGGTGACCGGTGAACTTTGGGCCACCAATCACGGCCGCGACTGGGTGGGCGATAACAATCCGGAAGATTCGCTGCTGCGGGTGCGGCGCGCTGGCGAGGATTTCGGCTTCCCCTTCTGCCTCGGCAATTGGGCTGACCCCGAATACAATCGCGGCCGCGCCTGCAGCGAATTCTCGCAGCCCGCCGCCCTGCTTGGCCCGCACACCGCCGTGCTCGGCATGCGTTTCTACACCGGCACGATGTTCCCCGCGCAGTATCGCAACCAGATCTTCATCGCCCGCCGTGGTTCTTGGAACCGCAGCCGGCTGAGCGGTTATGATGTGGTGGTGGCCAAGCTTGATGCGCAGGGCAATGTGACCGGCGTCGAGGAGTTTCTGACCGGCCTGCGCGATGATGCCAACCAGCGCTTCCTCGACCGTCCGGTCGAAGTGCATGTGCTGCGCGATGGTTCGATGCTCGTCTCCGGCGAGCAGATGGGTGCGATTTACCGCATCACCTATCGCCAGTGATCCTGAGGCGTTTTCTGGCGGCGGCCTTTCTGGCCGCCGCGACCTGTGGTGCCGCTGTCGCGCAGGATGCGCGGCGCGGCGCCGAACTCGCCGCCCCCTGCATGCAATGCCATGGGGCCAATGGCCGCAGCCAGATGGAGACCATCCCCTCCCTGGCCGGCCAGCCGGCTGATTTCATCACCATCCAGATGATTTTGCTGCGTGAGGGCCTGCGCCAGGCGCCGGCCATGGCCCCTTTCGCCGCCAATCTGCCTGATCGGGATATCGAGGATCTGGCAGCCTTTTTCGCCGCTTTGCCGCCTGGGCCCCCGGATGAGCGCCGGCCGCGCGATCCCGCCCTGATCACTGCCGCCGAGGCGCTGGTTGGGCCGCGGCATTGCGCCACCTGCCATGTTGCCGATTATGGCGGCCGCAATCAGATCCCGCGCATCGCAGCCCAGCGTGAGGAGTATCTCGCCGCGGCGATGACGCAGTATCGCGATGGCACGCGCGCGGGGCCGGATACGCAGATGAATGGCGCCGTGGTGGGTTTGTCGGATGCCGATATCGCCGCATTGGCGCATTTTCTGGCCCAGAAATAGTACTGAACTGGCCCGGGTCAGCGCCGAGGCGCTGACCCGTATCAGCCAAATTCGCGGTAGCGAAACGCCAATGCCCCAGCTTCGCCCAGGGCTTCGGCCAGCAGATTGTGATGCGGTGACAGGGCGCAGGCCGGGTCCGTGGCCGCGGCATCGCCGGTCAAGGCGAAGGCCTGGCAGCGACAGCCGCCCCAGTCGCGCTCGGCATTCTCGCAGCCCTGGCAGGGTGCTGGCATCCAGGCCGTCCCGCGGAAGCGGTTGAACGCCTCGCTATTCTCCCAGGCATCGCGCAGCGAGGTATCGCGGATATTAGCGAATTCCATGCCCGCAATGGATTCGGCCGCATGGCAGGGCAGCACCCGCCCAGCGGGTGAGACGCTGAGAAAGCGGTTGCCCCAACCACCCATGCAGGGCTTTGGCCGCGTGGCGTGGTAGTCGGGCATGACATAGTCAATGACCAGGCGGCCACGATGGGCGATGCGTGCGCCATCTACCAGGCGGGTTGCCGCATCGAGCTGCTCGCGCGTGGGCAGCAGCGCGTCGCGGTTTTCCAGCGCCCAGCCGTAATATTGCACATGCGCGACCTCAAGCCGCGCCGCGCCCCAGGCGAGCGCCGTCTCGATCAGCAGCGGCAGGTTTTGCAGGTTCTGCCGATGGACGACGGCATTGAGCGTGAGTGGCAGGCCGGCTTGCCGCACGATTCGCGCCGCCGCCTCCTTACGGGCATGGGCGCCCTTCATGCCGCCAATGCGCTCGGCGCCGGCGGGGTCGGCGTCCTGTACCGAAAGCTGCACATGATCGAGGCCTGCTGCGACGAGGCTGGCCATCAGTGCCGCGTCGAGCAGCACGCCGGCAGTGATGAGATTGGTGTAGAGGCCCGCGGCATGGGCGGCGGCGGTGATCTCGACAATATCGCGCCGCGCGGTGGGCTCGCCGCCCGAGAGATGCACCTGCAGGCAGCCCAGCCGCGCGGCCTCGGTGAAGACCCGCGCCCATTCCGCCGTGGTCAATTCGGCCGAGGCGCGGGTGAGTTCCATCGGATTGGAGCAATAGGGGCAGCGCAGCGGGCAGCGATGGGTGAGCTCCGCCAGCAGCGCGAGGGGCGCGTTCATGCCCTGAGCGCGCCTTTTACCACGAGGTCATCCAGCATCGCCTGCACATCGGTGGCAATGACCGCGCGCGGGGCGGCGAATTTCGCCGCCAGGAGATCAATAATGGCCTCTGCGTCGCGCGCGCCATCGACCAAGCGGAGCACTTCCAGCGCCGTCTCATCGGGGACGAACATCCGCTCCGGCGCCATCACCACCCAGCGCTCCCGGGCGATGTCATGATGCAGCCGAACCCCGGGGGCAAAGCGTATTGTCACGCTGCGGGCACGAAGGCGCCGGGCGGCGGCAGGCAGGGCGAGACATAGGCCAAATGCAGCGCATCCAATTGCACCCAGAGCAGGTCACATTTGAAGCGCAGCGCGGCCAGAACCTGCTCCTGCTTCTCGGCCGTATCGGCGTATTGCTTCACATAATTCAGCGCGAAGGCGACATCCTGCGGTGCTTGGGTCAGACGCGGGGTGAAATAGGCCAAGGTCTGGGGCGTGATGAAATCATAATTGCGTAGCATGCCTGAGACGCGCTGGGAGATGATGTTGGGCGAGAACATTTCCGTCAGCGAAGAGGCAATGGCTTCCAGCAGCGATTTTTCCCGCACAAAGCGCACATAGGCATCCACCGCAAAGCGGGTGGCCGGCAGCAGGCCGCGCAGCGATACGACATAGTCGCGATCCAACCCCAGCGCATCGGTCAGCGCGAGCCAGCGCTCGACGCCGCCGGGATGGGTGCCATCGCCATCATGATCTTCCAGGCGCCGGCGCCATTCGCGGCGCAGATCGGGCGTTGGCAGCCGCGCCAGCAGCGAGGCATCCTTGGCCGGGATGGAGGCCTGATAGTAATAGCGGTTCAGCGCCCAGGCCTGGATCTGGCCTTTGGTGAGCTTGCCGCCATGCAGCAGGTCATGAAAGGGATGCAGGATATGATAGCGCTCCTGGCCGATCGCGTTCAGCGCGGCTTCGAGGGCTTCGGGTGACAGCAGGCTCACAGATGGATCTCCATCCCATCCTCGGCGACTTCCCAGCCGGCAGCGCTGAGTTGGGCGCGCTCCGGGCTATCGGCCAGCAGGGCGGGGTTCGTGTTGTTGATATGGATGAAGATGCGGCGGCCGAGCGGGATTTCGGCGAAAGCCTCGAGCGTGGAACCATCCCCGGTCATGGGCATATGCCCCATGCGCCGGCCGGTTTTTGGCCCGGCACCCATCCGGATCATCTCGTCATCGGTAAACAGCGTGCCATCGAACATCACGCAGGCCGCGCCGGCGAGGCGCTGACGCAAGGACGGGGTCATCATCGCGCAGCCGGGGATGTAATGCAGGGTCTTATCGCCCGCCGAGACGGCAATGCCGATGGTGCCGCCATCTTCGCTCACGCCTGGGTCACCGCCAGCCTCGGCAAAGAGCGGTACCTTGCCCGGCAAGGCATAGGCGGTGACGGTGATGCCCAGCACCTCGAAGGGCGCATCGGTCGCAATGGCCTGGCGGGTGACAAATTCGGGGTTCAGCGCGCGGAAAATCGGATTCTCATCCAGCACGGCCAGGGTTGGGTCGGCGCCGAATAGGGCAAAGGGCTGACGTTCACGCAAGTGAAGAAGGCCCATGATGGTGTCCACCTCAGCCCCTGTGAGCAAGACGGCTTCTATCGGTGAATTCCGCAATGTGCCGGGCCGAGGATGCAGGGCGGGGGTATTGGCGATCTGCTGGCGCAAATCAGGGCTGGCATTAACCAGCAGCCAGCGATGACCATCGGCCGAAACGGCTATGCTCGCCTGACTGCGCTGCGGCGCGGCAATATCAGCTGCGCGGGCGCGCAAGCAGCCGGGCCCGGCGGAATTCCACTGAGGGAACCCGCCACCGGCACCGGCGCCAAGCACTATGACCCGGAGCATGCAGTATCGCCCCGGGCAGCAGCCTCAGCCGACCTCGGCGCAGGCGTAGCAGTTGATTTCGAGCGCGAGAGAAACCTCAACGATCTTGGGTGCCTTCCAGGCCATGGTAGTTTCCTCATTCCAACACCGGCCCAGCGCCGGCGAGGAGGATCATGCCGTATCCGCTGGCCGTCTTCAAGCCATGTGATCAAGGCGTTCCATCGCCACCCCCCCCACTTCCAAGGGGAGAGATCACCCAAGCTAGGCCGAAGCCAATGCCCTGTTCCAGGGCATCAGCCGCAGCAGGCTGGCCAGGCCGCAGGTGCCGCTCACACCGGCAAAGACCAGGCCCGCGCCGACAAAGCCAGACAATGCATAAAGCCAGGGCGAGACCAGGCTGCCCAGCAAGACGCCCAGCACCACCAGGCTGCCGGCCACGCTCTGCACCTGGCGCATCAATTCCAAGGGCTGGCGGCGATCAGTGGCCACGGCAAGCCCGGCCCGCTTCCAGGCATCCAACCCGCCTTCGATGATATAGGCCTCGCAGAGGCCGGCCTTGGCGCTGAGACGATCAGCATGGCCCGCAGTGCGCGCGCCGCTGCGGCAGTGGAACAGCACCGGATGGCCGGCATGCACCGCCAATTCGGCATCTTCCAAGCGCGACAATGGCAGGCTCCGCGCGCCGGGAATGCGTTGGCGGGCATGCTCATCGGCTTCACGCACATCCACCAATGTGGCGCCATCTCGCAGCAGTGCCGCCGCATCCTGTGGGGTGATGGTCTTCATGGCTGTGCTCCTTGGTGATGTTGGGGGGAGGCATCCGGCGGGCAGTAGAGGTCACGCAAAGCTTCGAGCAGCCGCGCCGCCCTGGGGTCGGCCAGGCGATAGAACACTGTCTGCGAGGCCCTGCGGGTGGCAACCAGGCCTTCCGCGCGCAGCATTGCCAAATGCTGCGAGAGCGCGGGCTGGGAGAGGCTGATGGAAGCGGCCAGGGCGTTCACGCTCATCTCACCAGCGCCCACAAGGTGGCAGAGCAGCAATAGCCGCCGCTCATTGGCGAGCAGGCGGAGCAACCGCGCGGCCTCTGCGGCTTTCTCCAGCAGTGCTGTCCTGTGTTCCGCTGGGTTTGTGGCCATGATCCAAGCCATCCATTCATAATCTTGTACTTAATTAGGAAATTCTTATATAATATGCAAGGCCCGATCAGATCTGAACCTGGAGCAGGAAACGGCAGCATGGAAAAACCGCTCATTCGCGCCTTCTTCGATGAGGCGACCAACACGGTCAGCTATCTGGTATGGGACCCGCAGACGCTCGAGGGGGCGGTCATCGATCCCGTGCTGGATTGGGATAACCGCTCGGGCGAGGCTGGCACGGCCTCCGCCGATGTGCTGCTCGCCGCCGCTTCCGAGGCCTCGGTCACGATCCGTTGGGTGCTGGAGACGCATGCCCATGCCGACCACCTGACGGCCGCGCCCTATATCAAGCATCGCACGGGTGCGCCGATTGGCATTGGCGAGCATATCCGCGATGTGCAGATGATCTTCCGGCCGGTTTTCGATATCCAGGACCTGAAACCCGAGGGGGGCGATTTTGATCGTTTGTTCAAGGATGCCGAGCGCTTCGCGCTGGGTGCCCTGACGGTGGAGGTGCTGCACGTGCCAGGCCATACCCCCGCCGATATCGCCTATCGGATTGGCGATGACGTTTTTGTCGGCGATACCCTGTTCATGCATGATTATGGCACGGCCAGGGCGGATTTCCCCGGCGGTGATGCCCATCAGCTCTGGCATTCCATCCAGCGCCTGCTCGCTTTGCCGCCCCATACCCGGCTGTGGATTTGCCATGACTATAAGGCCCCAGGGCGTGACCACTTCGCCTGGCAAAGCAGCGTGGCCGAGCAACGCGCGACCAATCCGCATGTGAAGGATGGCACCACGGAGGCAGAATTCGTGGCCTTTCGCCTGGCGCGTGACAGCAGGCTGGCGGCACCGACGCTGCTCTTGCCCTCGATCCAGGTGAATATCCGCGCCGGCCGCTTCCCTCCGGCTGAGGCCAATGGCGTGCGCTACCTCAAAATCCCGGTCACGCCCAAGCCTGGGCAGGCGGCGCTCTTCGCCCAGGAGGCGCTGTGATGGGCGATAGCCTGCTTATCATCTGCCCAGCCTGCGATGGCATCAACCGCGTGCCCCATGCGCGTCTCGCCGAGGCGCCGCGCTGTGGGTCGTGCAAGGCGGCCCTGTTCCAGGGCAAGCCGCTGGCCGTTTCCGAGGCGGGTTTCCGCCGGCATCTGCGATGGAGTGGCCTGCCGATCCTGGTGGATTTCTGGGCCTCCTGGTGCGGCCCCTGCCGCGCCATGGCGCCGGCCTTCGAAGCTGCCGCCGGACAATTGGAGCCGCGCATGCGGCTGCTCAAGGTCTCGACCGAGGTGGCACCCGCACTCGCCGCTGAACTCGCCATCAGCAGCATCCCCAGCTTGGCTCTGTTTGCTGGGGGGCGGGAAGTCGCGCGCCAGGCCGGCGCGCTGCCACTGGGGCGTATCATTGCCTGGGCCGAGGCGGCCATGCCGGATTGACCTGGGAGCATCATCCGCTCAAACGGAATTGTCTGAGCGGATAAAGATTATTTTGAAACAAAGACTTATGGCTATTTTCGTTCGCCGCGGCCCACTGCACAGGCTCCTAGCCTTCCCTCTTAATCCACGCGCTCTCAGGCCGTCATGCTCGCGGCAATCTTCTCCGCCGTCATCAGCGTCGGGAAATTGGTGTTCGCACAGGGCACCACCGGGAAGATGGAGGCATCCACCACCCGCAGCCCCTCAACCCCGCGCACCCGGCCCTCATTGTCCACCACCGCGCGCGGGTCACCATCATGGCCCATCCGGCAGGAGCAGGAGGCATGCCAGATGCCGATGGCGGCCTTGCGGATGAAGCCTTCCAGCGCCGCGTCATCGGTCATCACCTCGTCGAAGCGGTAGCCCTCCACCACGAAGCGGTCGATGAAGGCCGAGCGCAGGAAGCCTGGCCCATCCATGAACTTGCTGATCACAGCGGTCAGGAAGCGGTTCTTGGCGTTGATCACGCCCAGTTTGCGGACACGGTCGGTGTAGCTGGCCGGGAAGTGATCGGCGGTGACCTGGCCCAATTCGCCGCTCATCTGCATTGCCGCCATCATCCTAAAGCCGGTCATCAGCCGCTCCAGGTCACGCTGGTCGGAGAGCAGATTGAACTCCACCACGGGTTCGGCATTCCAGTCGCGCGAGGCCAGGCGCACCTGGCCGGTCTCGGAATAAGTCTTGTTCACCCAGAGCAGCAGCGAGGCCACCTGTTCGCCCACCGAATGCCAGGCGGATTTGCTGACGGCGGCGGCGAACATGTCGCCCTGGGGGATGCCCGGCAGCCCCGAGGAATAGCGCAGCCCGAGCAGGATATGCCGCCGCGTCCGCTCATCCACCCGCGCCGATTTGCGCAGATAGGAGGAGAGCGAGACCGAGGGGTGGTCCATCAGCCCCTGGCCGACGCCGGGCAGGTTGTGCAGCACCTCCACCCCCATCTCGCGCAGATGCGCGGCCGGGCCGATGCCCGCGCGCAGCAAATGCGCCGGCGAATGGATGGCGCCGCAGGAGAGGATGATCTCGCGGCCGCGGAATTCCTGCTCCTGCCCCTGCACCATGGCCAGGACGCCAACGCAGCGATTGCCCTCGAAGATCAGCGATTTCACCTGCGTCTCGGTGGAGATGGTCAGGTTTTCCCGGGCGCGGGTTTCACGGTCGAGATAGCCCATCGCCGCGGAGGCGCGCGTCTCATTCTCATTGGAGATGGTGATGGGAAAATAGCCATCCTCGAAGACGCCATTCTGGTCCGGCAGGTATTTGTAGCCCGCCGCCTTGAAGGCCTCGCCGGCGGCCTGGGCGTGCCGGTTCCAGTTCTCGGGCATGATTCGGCGGACCGGGATACGGCCCTCCTTGCCATGCAGCGGGCCATCGAAATCGAGGTCGCGCTCCACCTTCTTGAAGAAGGGCAGCACGGCATCCCAGTTCCAACCTTCAGCGCCGCGCTCTTCCCACTCATTATAATCGGTGGGGGCGCCGCGATTGGCCATCTGGCCATTGATCGAGGAGCCACCGCCCAGCACCCGCGCCTGCTCATATTTGCGCAGCGGCGGGCGGTCTTCCGGGCGGTTATGCGGCACGATCTGGGTATGGACCTTGAGTTCGGTCCAATGAAAGCGCGGGTCGAAATAGGCGGTGCCCGAATAGCTGTCCTTGATCTCGGCCGGTTCCTCGCCGGGCGGCGTGTCGGGGCCGGCCTCGCAGACCAGCACCCGGCGGGAGCTCTTGGCCGAGAGGCGATGGGCGAGGACGGAGCCGGCGGAACCACCGCCGACGATGATCGTGTCCCAGATCATGCGCGCCCCCTGCAGCCTGTGGCCATCATGTCCATCAAGGCGGGCCGGGCTTGGCAGGCGAGGCTTGGCATTTTTGGTGTTTCCTCAGAAAAGTTCCATCAATCTGGCATGATCGGCGAAGGCCTGTGGAGGGCCCTCCTCGATGATCGCGCCGGACTTCATGACGAGCACGCGGTCGGAGATGGCAAAGGCCTCGCGCACATTCTGCTCGACCAGCAGGATAGCAAGGCCACGGCTCTCGCGCAGGGCCGCGATGGGCGCCAGCAGATCCTGGAACAGCTTCGGTGCCAGCCCGATCGAGGGCTCGTCGAGCAGCAGGGCGCGCGGGCGGGTCAGCAGGGCGCGGGCGATGGACACCATCTGCTGCTGCCCGCCCGAGAGTGTACCGGCACGCCGGGTGCGAAACGCGCGGATGCGCGGCAACAATTCCAGCACCTCATCAATCCGCTCGTCGCGCTCGGGCTTGGCCACAGCAGCGGCCCAGAGTGCGAGGCCGAAAATCTCATCCACCGTGAGGTCAGGGAAAACACCACGGCCCTCGGGCACCAAAGCCAGGCCCGCGGCACCCAGCGCGGCCGGGGTGTGATCGGCGAGGCTCTGGCCAAATACCCGCATCTGGCCCGATTCCGGCCGATGCAGACCAAAGAGCACCCGCAGCAGGGTGGATTTCCCTGCGCCATTATGCCCGACAAGGGTTACGATCTCACCCGCGCCGAGGGTCAGGGAGACATCCTGCAGGACGGCCCGCCCGCCATAGCCGGCGGTGAGGTTTTGCGCTTCGAGCGCGAAGGGGGCGCTCATGCCGCCTCTCCCCGGTCGCCAAAATAGATCGCCGCCAGTTTCGGGTCTTTTAGGATGGTCTCGGGTTCGCCCTCCGCCAGCACCTGGCCCTGGTCGAGAAAGGCTATACGGTCGGCCAGTTCGGTCACCACATCGAGATTGTGCTCGATCAGGCAGATCGCCACACCCTGCCGCCGAGCCTCCTTCAGCAGCGCGCCGAAGCGCAGGCGGGAGGCGAGATCGAGGCCCGAGGCAGGTTCGTCCAGCAGCCAGATTTCGGCCCTGGCGGCCAGGATGCGCGCCATGGAGAGGAATTTGCGCTCGGCATAGGCAAGGTCAATGGCGCGGGCCTCGGCCAATTCGAGCAGGCCGGTGCGGGCGAGGGCCTCTTCCGTCGCCGCCTCCCGCGCGCGGCGGGCCGCAGCGCCGCCGGGCTGCCAGAACCAGGCGGAGGTCTCGGTCGCGGTGCGGATATTGTCGCGCACCGACATATGGGTGAAGAGCCGCAGATCCTGGAAACTGCGCGCAACACCCATCCGCGCCACCTTGTGCGGTGCCAGCCCCATGATGGAACGCCCGCGCAGCATGGCACTGCCGGCATCGGCGCGCAGATTGCCGGTGATCAGGTTAAAGACGGTGGTCTTGCCCGCACCATTGGGGCCAACCAGCGCCGTCACCTGTCCGGCGGGTAGGGCAAGCGAGACCCCGGCCACCGCCTTCACACCGCCAAAGGATCGCGAGAGGCCCTCACAGACCAAAATGGGCGCGCTCATGCTGTGCTCTTTCCGCGGCTGAGGTCACCCACCAGCCCCGCCGGGCGGAAGATCATGAGCAGGGTCATCGCCAGGCCATAGACCATTTGCTGCACGGCGCCGACCTCGGTGGCCGGGATGAAGGGCAGGAAGGCAAGGCCAGCCGGCAGCGAGAGCAGGATCACCGCACCCACCAGCGGGCCCAGCAGCGTGCCGGTGCCGCCAATGATCACCATGGCCATGATCAGCACCGATTGGTCGAGGTTGAAGGATTCGACATTCACGAATTGCATATGCAGCGCAAAGAGCGCGCCCGCCACGCCCGCGCCGGCACAGGCGAAGGCCACGGCCAGCGCCTTGGCGGCTGCCACATTCTTGCCCAGGGCCTCGGCAGCGCTTTCGGCATCACGAATACTGCGCAGGGTGCGGCCGAAGGCACCGCGCATGAGGGCGGCGGTGGCCAGCAGGATCAGCCCCAGCGCGGCCAGGGCCAGGGGCAGGGTGCCGACTTCAACGCCGAAGATATGCGGCCGTGGAATGCCGGTCAGCCCGCCAATGCCGCCGGTGACGGTTTTCCACTCACTGAACAGCGTGGTGGCCATCATTTGCAGGCCGAGCGAGGCGGCGACGAAATACTCGCCGCGCACCCGCAGCGCCGGCAGGGCCAGGCAGAGCGAGAGCACGCCCGAGACCAGCCCCGCCACCAGCATGGCAACCAGCGCATCGGGCACCAGGACAAGGGCGATCTGCGCTCCCGCATAGGCACCAAGGCCAAAGAAGACGGCATGCGCCACCGAGAAGATGCCGGCATAGCCCACCGCCACATTGAGCGTGGCCGCCAGGATGCCGAATATGGCGGCCAGCGCCGCGAGATTGGTGAGATAGGCGATCATCGTGCTTGGGCGATCCCGAATATCCCGCTCGGGCGGAAGATGATGAAGGCGAAGAGCACCAGGAAGGAGACCGCCTCCGCCCATTGCGTGTCCACGAAGTTGAGCGCCACGCTTTCGGCCACGCCCAGCATCAGCCCCGCCAGCGCTGCCCCGCGCAGCGAGCCCACACCGCCCACAATGGTCGCGGCCATGGAGATCAGCATCACCTGGTGGCCGATTGCTTCGTTCATGCCCGAGGTCATTGCCGTCACCATCGCGGCCGGCGCGGCCAGGGCCGAGCCGAGCGCGAAGGCCAGCAATGAAAGCCGGGTGGAGGAGAGGCCATAGGCGCGCAGCAGATCCGGGTTCTGATGCAGCGCCCGCAGCGCCACACCGGCATTGTGCCGGGTCAGAAACAGCGTGAGCGCGGCGAAGAGCAGGCAGGCGACGCTGATCGCCACCCAGAAGACCTGGGCGAGGAAGACATCGGGCAGCACTTCCACCGCGCGCGAGAGGGAGGTGTCCACGCTGGCGAAACCGCGCCCGGCGAAAATGCCGATGAGGTTCTGCACCACGATGCCCACGCCGAAGGCGGCGACAAAGACGGTGAAAAACGAGCCCTCATGCCGCTGAATAGGCCGATAGACGAACCAAAAGACGCCAATGCCGAATAATGTTGCCGCCAGCGTGGCGGCGAGGCCGCCCAGCCACCATGGCCAGCCCGCCTGCATGGCGAAGATGAAGACATAGCCCGCCAGCGCGAAGGACGAGCCATGCGCGAAGTGGAAGACGCGCGTGGCACCGAAGATCAGCGCGAAGCCGGCTGCGGTGAGCGCATAGATCGCGCCCACCTGCAGCCCCTGCAGCAGGAGCTGGATAAACAGCATGGGATCAGCCGATCTTGACCGACCGCCCGCCGCGGATTTCGTTGATCTGCAACTCGGCACTCATATTGCCCTGGTCATCAAAGCGGCCCTTGCCGCCGACCAGGTCAAAGTCGCGTTGGGCCAGCAGGACCCGGCGCATATTGTCGCCATTCACCTCGGCGCCCTCGCGCTCGAGCGACTGCGCGAGCAGGGCGAAGAGCCGCGCGGCATTGTAGTAATTCACCTGATAAGTGCCGGCATCGCTGTTGAAGCGAGCGCGGAAATCGGTGGCGAAGCGGCGGGTCACCGCGTCACCACCCTCGAAATCCGTCGATTGGGTGGTGAAGATCAGCCCTTCGGCCTCAGCGGTGGCGCGCACGCTGTCGATATTCATCGCCGAGTAGGAGACCAGCGGCTGGGAGACGCCATTGTCGCGCAACTGCTTGATGATCTGGCTCTGCTGCGCGCCGAAGGAGGCGATATAGACCGCATCGGGCCGGGTTTGCCGGATGCGCGCGGCGACGGGGGCGAATTGCTGCGCCGTGCGCGGAATGCTGAATTGGCCCACAAGTTCGCCGCCCGCCGCCGGCAATGCCGTACGCAGGATACCCAAAATGGCATCGCCCAGCGGATCATCCACATAGACCAGCGCGATGCGCTTGAGGTTGCGCCGCCGGATCAGGAAGGGCAGCAGCGCCTGGGTCTCCAGATGCGCCAGCGGGATCACGTTCCAGAAATAGGGCGAAAGCCCCGCGAGATCGGGCCCGACGGCGCCACCATTGACCATGATGGTCTTCGCCCGGTCACCCACCGGCGCCACGGCCTTGGAGACGGCGGTGAAGCCGACGAAGACGAAGCTTGCCTTATCGACATTGACCAGCTTGGTCATGCCAATCACACCCTGCTGCGGCAGGGCCTGGGTATCCTCGGCCTGCAGGCGCAGCGGCCGGCGCAGCATATTATCGGCGGCGATATGCTGCATGGCGAGTTGAATGCCGGCAGTGAAGGCGGTGCCGTATTCGGCATTGGGCCCGCTCATCGGAAACAGCGTGCCGAGCACATAGGGATCGGCCGATTGTGCCGAGGCCTGGTGTGCCAAGGGTGCTGCGGCCAAGCCGCTGATGAGGGCCCGTCGGCCGGTGTTGAAGCCTGTCATGGCGGTTCCCGAACGTTATTTTTCTAACAGATTGTCTGTCTATGCGCGTTGCGGTGTCAACTGCAGGTCGGCGCGAGGCTGGGGGGCTGCGGCGGATGGCGGCTTGCTATCCAAACTGCGCAGGCGTGTATGCGCTGGCGTGGGCTGTGCCGGCGGTGGAAGAATTTTGATTTTCTGTAATTTTAAAAATTCCAAAGCATTATATGCTATTGACGTTTTATCGAATAAAAATATTATATGGAAATGCATAGTTCTCGATTGCGCGATGCGCAAAGGCCACTCGCGGAAGGTGCGATCGACAGCCTTGAAGTCGGTGATGGCTTTGCGGTTGTGGCCGGTTGGGCGTCGCAGTTGGAGGGGGCGGAGCTGCGCCTCATATGGGCCATCAACTCGCCCGATGGGCAGCCAGCATCTCAGCCTATCTCTTTGTGTGCGCTTGATTTTCAATGGTGCGGTTGGTCTGACCGCCCTGATGGCTTCATCGGGATCATCCGGATCGGCACGGTGTTGCCTGAGGGTGAGTTCGTCCTGAGTGTGGGCGGCCAAGAGATTATCCGCCGCAGTTTCGCTCTCGATGAGCGACAGGTCTTTGTGCCGCGGGGGCGGGTGGAACGGGCCTCGCCGGTTGATCTGCGTGGCTGGGTCTTCCACCCGGCACTTTGGCTGGATGGGCTTGACCCGCCGGCTGTCGAATTGCGGGTGGATGATAAAACCCTGCTGCCGCTGCCGCTGAATGAAAGGCGCAATGATGTCGGGTTTTCTGAGCTTCCCGATGTTGGCATTGCCGGGTTTCGCCTATTGCCCACCGATATCAAACGCATCCTCTCGCGGTCGGGGCAACGCCCGGCGCTGATCGAGAATGCCTCTCGCATGGAATTGCTCGTGGGTGGGGCCGCTGTGGTCGGACCTTCGCCTCGCCCCGACAATGCGGCGGCAGAGGGCCGTGATCCCGCTGGGTATGTGGATTTCTACGGCCATGTACCCGATTTCGGCGGCTACCTGCTCGCCGGATGGATGAGTGGCAAAGAGCCCGACAACGCGCAATCCGCGCCGTGCAGTCTGCGCTTCGCATCCGGTGAGTGCCGCGGTGAGGCGCTGATCGCCTGGCATTCACGCAGCGATGTCGAGGGCTTTGGCTGGGGGTTCGTCTGCTTTCTGCATGGCGAAAGGATAGAGGCCCCCTTTAGCGGCATGGAGATCGACCTTTCCGGCCGGCGGCTGCTCCATCCATCGAACGCCGTGCGCGAGATCGAGGAAGTGGCCTTGGTGAGCGCCTGCATGGATCTGTTGAGGGCCAGGCCAGATGGCCTGTTGCAGAGCCTGCTGCGCCAGCCGCTCTTCAACGGCCGGGACACATTGGCCGAATTGTCAGCCCATCTGCAGATCGAGATTGACGAGTTCATTGTGGTCCCCGGCGATGGCGCGCTTTTGAAGGGCTGGATCATCGATCCGGCCGGCGCGGTGCGCTCGATCCGGCTCCGGGCAGGCGGGTTTCAGTCGCAGAATCTGAGCGCGGCCTGGGTCACGCAGAAACGGCCGGATCTGATGGCGGCGTTCCGCAGCCTGGGGCTGGCCGATCATGCCAGACCTGGCTTCACCGCCTTTGTGCCGCTCAACGCGCAAGGGCTGAGCGCAGCACATCTGGAGGTGTCGCTGCATTCCGGCCAGGTCGGGTTCAAACCCCTGCCTCCGTCGCGAGGCAGCTCGCTGCAGGCCATCCGCGCCATGCTGAGTGGGGTGGAGATTGCGGCCGATGACATGGCCCGCAGCTTCTCCACCGTCTTAGCCCCGGCGACGCGGGCGCTCAATCGCGCCCGGCTGTCGCAGTGCTCGCCGCCTATATTGGTCAATGTTGGGCCGCCGGTGGAGGCGCCCGATGTGTCAGTGATCATCCCGCTTTGCGGCCGGATCGACTGGATGCTCCATCAATGCGCCCATTTCTCCAGCCACGGGATGCGAGGGGTTGAATTGATCTATGTGCTGGATGACCCGCCGCGCAAGGATGATCTGATCAACCTCGCCCAGCGTTGCTTCCGTTGGTTTGGCATCCCCATGCGCCTCGTGCTGCTGGCGCAGAATATCGGTTATGGGCCGGCCAATAATGCGGCCCTGCGGGTGGCTCAAGGGCGTTATGTCTGCTTCCTGAATTCGGATGTCTTGCCGCGCGATGGGGCTTGGCTGCGGCAAATGCTGGGCGCGCTTGAAGTCGATGACGCTCTGGGCGCGATTGGCGCTAGGCTGCTCTTTGAGGATGGCACCCTCCAGCATGATGGGATGAGCCTGCGCAGGCTGCCGCAATTTGGAAATATCCCCTTCCCGATGCATCCGGGGAAAGGCCAGCGCCCGCCACCCGGGCGAGGCTTGCGCCAGGTCCAAGCCATCACCGGCGCATGCATGGTGCTACCGCGCGCGCTGGCGCAGGAATTGGGCGGCTTCGATGAGGATTACGCCGTCGGCGATTTTGAGGATGTGGATCTGTGCCTGCGCATTCAGGCAAAGGGGCTGAACTGCGCCGTGGATGACGCGGTGGTGATGTGGCATCCCGAACGGCAGAGCCAGCAGGCGCCAGGCGTGAGCTGGCGGCAGAACCTGACCACGGTGAATGCCTGGATTTTTTCCGAGCGCTGGGGGCACGCGGTTGCAGGCGCAGCCTGCCCGCCCGGGGGAGTGCTCAACCTGTCATGAAGCGCCGCCCTATTGCCACAGCCCGGGCCAGGGCCCCGGCCGAAACGCCGGCACCGCTCGCCGCGAAAGCCCCACGCGCCACCGAGCAGCCACAGCCGCCCATGCGCGTCCTTGTGATGTCGCATATGGACCCGCGGCTCTCCCGCGGTGGTGCGGAGATCGCGGCCTTTCAGATGTATCAGGAACTGAGCAGCCGGGAGAATGTGACGGCGTGCTTCCTATCGGCCTCGGGCGGCAAACTGCCCGAGCGGTTGGGCGTTCGGCTGGTGCAGCCTTTTGGCCTGAATGAGTATGTCTATGTCACCCAAGGCTTTGATCATTTTCTCCACGCCAATCCCGACCCTGAATTCCCCGTCGAATTCACCGCCCTGCTGCATGAATTCAGGCCGGATATCGTGCATCTCCATCACTATACCAATTTCGGCGTCGAGACGCTGCATTTGATCCGCCGCGCCTGCCAGCCGCGCGCATTATCGTCACGCTGCATGAGTATTTGGCCATCTGCAATCATTTCGGCCAGATGGTGAAACGTCCAAGCTTCGCGCTGTGCAGCGAGGCCTCGCCCAGGGATTGCCATCGCTGCTTCCCCGAGGTGGCGGAGCAGGAGTTCTTCCTGCGGCAATTGTATCTCAGCCGCTTTCTGAACGAGGCCGACGCCTTCATCGCGCCCAGCCGCTTTCTGGCGCAGCGCTATATCGCATGGGGCCTGCCCGAAAGCCGCTTTCATGTCATCGGAAACGGCATGGTGGAGGAGGCCTCGACCATCGCCCCCATTGCGCATGCGCGGCAGGGCCAGGCGCCGGTCTTTGGCTTTTTCGGGCAGATCTCCCGGCTGAAAGGCGCTCATGTGCTGATCAAGGCCGCGCAACTGCTGAGCGAGGAGGCGGCGCTGCCCCTCCGCATCGAAATGTATGGCGACCAAAGCAGCCAGCCCGAGGCGTTTCGCCAGGAATTCGACGAATTGCTGGCCGAGGCACCGGCCAATTTCATCTTCCGCGGGCCTTACGAAAATTGGCGCGTGCGCTCGCTCATGCGCAGTGTGGATGCCGTGATTGTGCCCTCGATCTGGTGGGAGAATTCACCGCTGGTGATTCAGGAGGCGTTGTCGAGCCTGCGGCCCATCATCTGTTCCGATATCGGCGGAATGGCCGAGAAGGTCCGGGATGGTATCGACGGCTTCCATTTCCGCGCCGGCGATCCACGCTCGTTGGCGGAACTCCTCGCCACCCTCGGCCGCGCGCCGGAGCGATTGCAGGCCATGCAATCCACCATGGGGCGGCCACCCAGTATCGCTGAAACGACGACCCAGATCATGGGCGTCTACCAGGCGGCATCCAGTCAAACTTCAAGCCAAGGATTATAGGGCGTGAGTATTATTGGTTCGGTTGACGAAGTGACACAGGCTGGGGCTACCGGTTGGATTTACAACACCCTGGGCCAAAAGCCTGTGGTGGTGCAGGCCACGCTGAATGGCGAGGTTATTGGCGAGAGCACCGCGGATGGGCCCCGTGAGGATTTGGCCGAGGCCGGGGTTGGCGATGGCAGGTGCGGCTTTGCAATGAGCTTTGGCTTCGAGGTGCCCAGGCCGCTCATGTCGCTGATCAACTTCCGCCCCTTTGGCGGTTCGGTTGAACTGCCGCGCACCAATCTTCTTGGGCATATCGATGCCTTCCGGGCCATTCGCGCCGCCTATCCAGGGGCGGGTTGGAGCCGCTCCATCCTGGGTGGGCTGTGGACGGATAAGCTCGATGCCCCCCGCCGCCTGCAAGGGCGGGTTGCCACCAAGATGCTCGCCCCGGAATTGGACGCGCCGCTGGCACGCTTCATCGAGGGTGGATACCTCATGATGGAAGCTGCGATACCGGAGATGCCCGCCGCGGCCAGCCGACAAGTCGCGCAACTCCCCCGGGGGCCGTTTCGCCGAACGGGAGCCGAGCTGGTGGCCTCGCTGCTGCCCGACTTTGTCTTCGCGCCCGCCTATCTGCCGCTGCTCGAAGCGATTTTTGAGGATTTGCCAATGGCGGCGGCGGTGGAGGTGACCAAGGGCAATGGCACCTTCCAGCAGGCCGGGGCGATGGCCAAGCTGCCCAACCCGGCCGAGGCGCTGGCCTTCGTTCTGGCGCTCGACAAATCCGAGGCATGGCTCGACATCGTGAGCGGCAGCCACGCTTTGCCGGAATTTTTGGCCGATGGCACCTCTCGCTTCGCGGCGCCGGCTGCGGCCTCGATCAACCGGGCGCGGGCGCTGGCCTCCTCACTCGACACCTTCCGCCTGCGCCCTGGCATGGCCTGCGTGATTGCGCCTGGCACGCTGTTCCGGCTGCGCTGCCGGGAGGCGGATGCGGC
>NZ_JBBARU010000060.1:0-20063 GCF_040399605.1 Rhodovarius sp.
GATCAACGCGGCAGGGCGCCGAGCCGTTTCATCGTCCGCGGGTCTGGCTCCAGGTGAGCAGCAGCCCAGCACCGACGATGATGGCTGCACCCACCCAGGTCAGCGCATCGGGCAGATTGCCGAACAGCACGAAGCCCACCGCTACGGCGGCCAGCAATTGCAGGTATTGGAAGGGCGAGACGACATTGGCGGGGGCGAAGCGCAGCGCCTGAGCCACGAAATAATGCCCCACCGCGCCCAGCACGCCGCAGAGCAGGAACAGCATGGCATCGCCCAGCGAATGCGGGTTTTCCCACACCCAGGGCTGGGCGGCCATGAGCAGGATGGCGCCTGTCAGTGGCGACCACAGCGCCGAGGTGGCGGGCGAATCATAAGGTGCAACCATGCGGGTGAGGATTTGATAGACCCCATAGGCCGTGGCGGAGACCACGACGAAGAGGGACGCTGGGTGAAACACTGCAGCGCCAGGGCGGATCACCACCAGCACGCCGGCGAAGCCTACCAGCACGGCGAGGATGCGCAGCGGCGTGGTGCGCTCCCGCAGCATGGGCCAGGCCAGCAGCGCCACGATGAGCGGCGCCGTCAGTGAAATGGCCGAGGCCTTGGCGAGCGGGATGAAAGTGATGGCGAAGAAGAAGCAGAGGTTGGAGGCGGTCAATGTCGCCGCCCGGCCGAGCTGCAGCCAGGGTCTGCGGGTGCGAAGGACGATCAGCCCATGTCGCGGCACGAAGAAGGCCGTCAGAAACACCATATGGATGAAGGCGCGCGCCCAGGAGACCTGCACGGAGGAATAATGCTCGCCCAGCAATTTGGCCACGCCGCCCATCACCGAGAAGAGCAACCCTGCGAAACACATGCAGCCGACGCCGATGAGGATGTTTTTCGGCGAGGCGGTTTGTTGGGTGGCTGGGGACAAGAGGGCGCGCCAAAAGTTGCGCAGGCAGCTTGCGGCGGGCGGGCCAGGATTTGAAGCCCCCTGGCACCTTGGTAAGGCAGGCAAGCGCCATGAAACATCACGATGCGGGCCGCCGGGCTGGCCGGCAAGGCGTGCTGCGGATCACCACAAGCCAGGCCCGTCACCGTTGCATGTGTTATAGTTCACAATCGTTTATTGCATAACGCCATCGTGTGGGGCGTGGTAAGCGGCAGCCATGAGGTCAATTTGGGCGATGGGGTGGATGGCATTGGCCCTACAGGCCGGGCGCTGGGTGGCACTGCGTTGCGGAGTGGTGCCGGGTGAGGGGATCGAACCCCCGACCTTCGGTTTACAAAACCGCTGCACTACCGCTGTGCTAACCCGGCCCGCCTTGCCTTCTAGGCGATCATCCCGGGGATGCTCAAGCATGCGGAGCGGGCAATCGTCATTTGCCCTTGCCGATGGGGTTAAAATGGCCAGGTGGCGTGGCCAAATCGCAGATATGATAATGCAATCGTGATGATAGCCGATAAACCAGATGGCCGATTGCGGCATGAGACCGCGCCCCATGGCGGCGGTGGCGCCATTGCCAGTCTCGAAGGGCTGGGTGGCCATATCACTCTTTTGCATGATCGTATCGAAATAGAGCGGCATGGCATGTTATTTTCGCTACTCAATCTGGGCTATCATCTTGAGCGCGAGATTGCCAGCACCTTCTATCTGCGTGAATTGGTGGGTGTTCACATTGTGCGCTCTTTTACCCTCGTGCAGTTCTTGCGCTTCACCTATGCTGGGTGTCCGGCGCCGACGGGGCATTATCTCCGCGATGCCTTTGCCGAAAATGCCTTCATGCTGAGCCTGCGCGACAATCGTCCGCTGCTGGGGTTTATGCGTCGGGTCAACGCGGCCATGGCCGCCTCGCCGCAGCGTGATGAGGCGTCTCGTGCGACGGATTAAATGGGCCAATCCGGAGGGATGTGCCGCTCAACCCCGGGGATGGAAGGTTTTGGGGGAGGCCCGCTATGCCGAATAGATGCACTATGAATGAAATATATTTGACGTTTTCAACGCTTTGTAGCTAAAATGTCACCACCAAATGCGCCCAACGAAATATTAACCGGGTACGAACGGTGGCATACAGTAGAGCATTAAGGCTAGAAATTTTTATCCAAGACATAAATCTGTGATCCGGGGCGAGTGGTATTGATGGGCCTATATATGCCAAAAATATATGCTTTTTTTTCATGCATTTATGTCGCGGCGGTCTTTGGGCTGCCTGCTTTGACATATCTTGCAAAACAGGCCAAAGCCCAGACCCAGGCCCAGGCGCAGATCCAGGCCCAGATCCAGGCCCAGGGGCCGGCATCAGATCCGCGGCTGAGCTCGCGAATTGCCGCGCTTGAGGCGCAGCTTGCCCGCCTGACATCAACCCTTGAACTCGTCACCAGCACGCCCCGCCTGGCTGAGCCTGCGCCGAGCCTCGACCCCCCGGTCACCCATTCCGTCGTGGCGGCGCCGGTTTTGGTCGGCCCGGCCAGCGCCGCGCTGCCTGCTCCCGAGGCGGGGGCTGATATGGCCCATCGGGTCGATCGGTTCACTCTTGCCGCCCTGAACCTGCAAGCCGTGCTGCTTGCCGGCAGGCCCTATCAGCGTGAATTGCAGGCGATGCGTGATCTGGCGCCTGCTGATGGGCTGCCGCCCGCCTTGGCGGAAACGCTGCTGAGCCATGCCGGGCGCGGCCTCGCCACGCCATCTGACCTGCGGGAAGGCTTCACCGCGCTGGCGCCGTTATTGACCGCGCGTGGCCCCGACTATGCGGGTTGGGGTGATTGGTTTTCCGCCATGTGGCGCCGTCTCTTGGCCTGGATTGGCTTGGCCGAGCCGCTCCCCCCAGCCCCGGCCGAGGCCACGGTGGCCAATGTTGCCCAACTTCTCGCCCGTGGCCGCCTGGCCCCAGCACTGGCTGACCTTGAGACGCTTGACCCTGTCCTGCAGCCGCTTGTCGCTGGTTGGCGGGCCCAGGCGCGTGCCCGCATCGCCGCCGAGCAGGCTGTACAGGAAACCATTCTCCGCGCCCTTGGCCGCGGCAATCCAGGTTAGTCACCCATGGCCGCAACGCTCACCATCCCCCGCGAAACTCGGAACCCATCGATAATGCTCAAAAGCCTTCGACCAGTGCTGTTGGGCTGGCTCATTGCATGGCTGGGTGCGATGCCTGCCAGCGCGCAGGAGGGCATCACGCTGCGCAACAGGCTGCATATCGTCTCTACGGTCTCCGCCCGTGGCGTGACTGACACTTTGGTGGAGGCTTTCATCAACCGCTATGCTGAAGTGCAGCCGCCGCGGATGGAGATGATGGGGTCGGCCGCGGCGCTGGAGCGGTTTTGCGCCGGCGTGGGCCCCAATACGCCCGACATCGCCGTCAGCACCCGCCGCATATCGCGTGCCCAACTGAACGAGTGCCAATCGAATGGTGTGAGCGATGTGGTGGAGGTGCAGCTCGGACAGGGGGCCGTGGTCATCGCCACGCGTCGTGGGGACAGTATTGCAGGTCTCACCACCCGGCAGATTTACACTGCCCTGGCCGCCGATTTGGCACAGAATGAAGAGTTCATCGACAATACCCTCAACACCTGGTCTCGTGTTGGCTCGAACCTGCCTGAGACGCCGATCCGCGCCATTCTGCCCGACCGGACCAACGGCACCCGCGCGCTGTTTAATGACTTCGTGATGGAAGGCGGCTGCCGCGATGTGAAGGCGGTGCGCCTGATCTTTCTGGCCTCGATCCGGGTGCCGAAATGCACCACTCTGCGCCATGATGGCCGGGTGCGCGAAACGAGCGTGGCTGAGGTGCCGGCCGCGTTGCTGGACAGCCCGCCGGGCACTATCGCTGCGATTTCCTATGCCCAGTTGTTGGAAAGCGGCGGCAATCTGGTGCCGGTTGCCCTCAATGGCGTGCTGCCCAGCGCCACTACAGTTGCCAGCGGCGAGTATGAACTGACCCGCATTCTCTATCTTTACGCCAAACGTCAGCATGCCCGCAGTATTCAGGGCGTGGGTGTGGTGCGTGGCGTTCGCGAATTCGTCATTGATGCAGTCTCGGAGGCCAATGGCGGCCCGGGTGGGGCTTTGACCGCAATCGGTTTAGTGCCCTTTCCCGCCGCGCGGCGGGCCGCTCAGCGCAGCATCGCCGAACGCCTCACCTTGATCTCACGCTGACCCCGCACAGGACCCCTCCCAATGCGCAAGCGCCTTCTTCTCTCCGCCGCCATCCTGTTGGCCAGCATCAGCCCCTATACCCGGCCTATGGCACAAACGCCGCTGCAGCCCACTATCCAGGTTCCGTTGCAGGATCTGCCGCCCAACTCAGCTTTTGGTGGTCGGGTCGGTGGTTGGTTTAGTTTCCTGCGTGATAGCTTGGGCCTGGGCCTGGGGCTGGGCCATAGTACAATCGACTTTGCCCGTCGCTATTCCATTGACAGTGTTCAAAACGATGACTTCAACGGTCTGATGGCCATTGCCGGCTTCAAGCTGAAGACAATAGAGAGCACCTTCAGCCTATTGCCTGGGCTGACTATGGAATTTGGCTTGGCGCGGCAACTTTCTGAGGCCGACCATGAGTACCTGGAGCGTGCGCTGGATCGCCACGCCCGGCGCAATTCCGGGCCTTTGGCGGTGATCCAGCGCATGATCATGGAGGGCATTGTCGAGGCGAACTCCATGGATGGCTATGCGGTGGAAAAAATCACCGTAACCCTGCTGCCGCTGCCCTATGTTAAGTTCACCCTAGCACCCGTCGATGCCCCGGTGGGCTCGGATGCCAGCCGTATTTTGCGGGCCATTGAGCAGTTGAACCACCGCCTGCAGCAGACCAGTGGCCCGCGCGCCGGTGGCAACCAGCTTGACATGCCACCGCCACCCATGCTGCGTCGCGCAGCCGATGCGCTATGATCTTACAAACTCAGTTTGCTGATAACGCCAAATTTTCCGGCCCACACCAGCTCCAGGAACATGATGATGCGCAATAGTGACACACAACCCCCTGGTCCGCCCCAGCCCGCCCGCTTTGCCGAATTGGTGAAGCTGCACACGCAGGGCAGGCGTTTTCTCGACAGCGATCGGGAGATGAAACTGCTGGAAGAGGGTGTCACCCGCTACAACCTCTCCCTCGGCGAGGCGCAGGCGACGTTGCGCCGCAGCACCGAGGATGCCGGCGTTGCCAATCAATCCGAGCTTGATCGCTCAACCCTGCAACTGCTGCGCACCCTGTCGGACCAGCGCGGCCGAATTGCGCGGGGAGATTTTGAAAAGACTGCCAATTTCTATCGCGGCCGCGCCGGCACCACGGTGAACGAAACCGAGGCCCGCACCCGCGTCAAACGCCTGATGGAAGAGAACGACATCGAGGCTAAGAAGGCAGGTTTCCCGCTGCGCACGCGGCGGTGGTATCGCGCGATCGAGGCGTGAACACAGCATCAGCATTATGAGCGGCGATCTCGTTCAATTCCTGGCCTCGCTACCGCTGCCGGTCATGCTGCTGGTGGCGTTGAGCGTGCCGCTGCTCATGGCTTTTGTGATCGGCCAGGTCATCCTTGGCGCCTTCACGCCGCAGGAGCTGAGCGCGAACTCCACTGTCGGGATCGCCAAGTACAGCTTCGTGATTGAGGTCTATGCCGCGGTGGCGGCGCTTACCCTTGTTGGATCATGGGATATTTATCAGACGTCGCGTGACAATCTTCAGCGCGAGGCAGGTGGGCTGTACCTTCTTGCCCTTTCGGTGCCGAGTTACGGCGAGGCGGCTCAGGCGCCGCGCCGGACTGAGATGTATGCTTCGCTGCGCGACTATGCCAGCGCAGTGGCGACCAAGGACTGGCCGCATATGATCGCCTCCGATGGCCGCTCGGGCTCCGACGTGGAATTTCAGCGCCTCACCCGCGCCTTCTTCGATGCCGAGCCTTTGACCAGCGCGCAGCAGGCCCTGGCGCAGAATGTGGTTGGCTGGATCGCCCAGGTCTCCGAGGCGCGGATCGCTCGGCTGTCGCAGCATTCGCGCACCTTTGGCACGCTGATCTGGATTTTGGTGCTGACGGTCTCAGTCGCGGTGCTGGTGTTTCAATGGTTCGTCGGCAGCGCCTCGAACGGGGTGCATTACGCCATGGGCGGGGTGATCGCGCTCATTGTCGGCGTTGTCCTCATGGTGTCTGGCAAGATGGCATTTCCCTTCAACGGGGCGCCGCCATTTCTATCGCCTTCGCCATTTTATCAGATGATGGCTGTAGGTCTGAGCCTATGAGCAATTCAGTGCGAGCGATGCGCGGGGGCGTAGCGCATTCTTTGCCACAGCAGCAAAGCCAGCGCGAAGAGCCAGAAATTCAAATGTGTCGCGCTCCAGGCCAGCAGATGCGCCAGGTGGTGCACCACGAGCGCAGTCCAGCCGGCGAGCAGCAGGCCCGCCAGGGCAGCGCGCGCTCCGGCCATGCCTTTCCACAGCATGGCCGCCTGCAGGGCTGCGAGGGTGGCCAGAGCCAGGCCGATATATCCGATCAACGCAACCCACAGCGGATCAGCGCCGGACAGGATCAGCCATGCATTATTCAGGGTTTGCCGGTTGGGCAGGGTGAAGCGATAGACAAATTCGATCACGCCAATCGCCCATGGGCTGTCTGCGGCATAAAGGCGCGCTGGCTGGAAATCAGCCGCATGCGGCAGGCCGGCCAAGAGCGGCAATCCCAGCAGCAGGCCGGCGATAATGGCGGTGACATGGAGCAGCGGCACGGCTTCGGCATCGGCCGGCGCGACCATGCTATAGAGCAGCAGGCCGATGCGAATCTGCGCATAGGTGAGGGTGAAGACCAACAGCGCGGCCAGGCTGTCGGTCAGCGGGTCGGGCAGGTTCAGCCCGTACATGGTGCGATCAGGTTGAGTGGCATGGGCGCCATTCTAGGCCGCCCGGGCCGTGCTGGATACGCCATCTTGCTGTGTGTGCTGCCGGTTTTGATGATGCTTACGGGGCATGCAATGGCCCATCCGCGGGCTCAGGGGCAGGTGGGTGTGCTGCCGGGCGCCCTCTCGCCGGCGCTGGTGCAAACGCCAGGCCCAATCCGCTCGATCTGCGCTGATCCTGCCACCGCGGCGAACCTCACCACGCTTGCCCAACGCATCTTGGAGGATAGCGTGGCGCTGGGCTTTGGCCAGGCACGCGGGCTGGTGCCCGAATTCAGCGCCTGGGCCTATGATTGGATCCAGAGTTACTATACCGCCTATAATATTGCCGGGCGGGGCCTGCTGCAATTGGGCGAGGCCGCGCTGGGCCGGGCAGCTTTGCCCAATGCCGAAACCATAACCCATGCCATGGCGGTGCCGGTGCGTGCAGCGTTTTTGGAGCGGGTGACACGGCCGAGCCTGGGCGATGGCCGCTTTGACATCGACATGGCCTATCTCGCCACAACCCTTGCGCACGAGGCGCGCGACCCGGCCCTGGGCGAGCGGCTCGCCCTGGCCCTGCGCCTCAACCCCGCCGAACGGCTTTCCGAGGCAGCAGGTTCGGAAACCGTGTTTCTGCGCTCCATCCGCCCGATGGCCGCGCGACTGGGCGCGCTGGTGCTGCGCCTGAGCGAGGCGGGCAGCGTGGTCGCCGTGGGTGGCTATCTCGGCTATGGTCTGGTGGGCACGCCAGGGGTGTTGGTCGGCACATTGGGCGGCGTGGGCCTCGCCTGGGGGGTGGATTGGGCGATTAATCGCGTGGACGCCACCCTGCACCGCCCCGCCTTCGAAGCGCAGGCCATGGTAGCCATTGATGCGGCCGAGGCCTCGGTTATTGCCGATGGCCGTGGGGCCATCGCCAAAGCTCTGGCCGCCTGCCGATGACCGCAGCCCCCTATGATTGGAAGGCGGTGGTGGCGCGGCTGTTGTTCAGCATGCTGCTGGTCTTCTCGCTGTATAACCCCAGCGGATACTCCTATTGGCATTGGATGGGCGCGCCCACCAACGGGCCTTGGAACAGCTTCTGGGCCAAGGGCTTTGTGGGGCTGGGCGTGCTGGGCCTGCATGTGCTGGTCTGGAAAACGGTTTTCGCCATCCTGCGGCCATCGGGTGTGTTCTATATTCTCACTTTATCCGGGCTGGGCTTTGCAGCCATGTCCGAATTTGGCCTGCTCGACCGACAGGATGGCGGCACCGTGCTGATCGCGGTGATGCTCACGATGGTCGCAGTGCTCACGGCGGGGCTGACCCTCGCCTCAATCATGCACCGGCTGACCGGGGTGCAGCATGTCGAGGAAGTTCCACATTGAGCGCGACCAACACCCCGGGGCCGACCGGCCCCATTCCGGCCATTGCCGATACCTTTCTGGTGTCATGCATTGACCCGCGGCTGACCGATGACGTGACCTTCCACTTCGCCGCCCTCGGCCGGACGGACCGCTACAGCGAGATGCGTATTGCCGGCGCAGCGCTGGCGCTGGTTAATGACAAGCATCCCCACTGGCAATCGACTACATGGGAAAATCTGGCTGCCAGCCTGAAATTGCATGGTATTCGCAATGTCACGCTGCTGAACCACCGCGATTGCGGCGCGATGGATATCTGGGCCGGGCGCCGCTTGGCCGATGACCCGGACGATGAATTGCGCGTGCATGTCGAGGTGCTCAATGCCGCCGCCGATGCCATTCGCGCCCGCCATCCGGACCTGCTGATCGAGATCAAGCTCATGGCGCTTGATGGTTCGGTGATGCGGCCCACCTGCCGGTCTTGCATTCCCCCCGGTTTCAAGATCGGCGACGTTGGGGCAGGGGGCGTGGCCACCCTCAAGCCCGATGCGCTGTCACCGCAGGGGGTGGGCGGGCCACCGCGCATCGCCGATATCGCCCGGCTGCGCCGCCGCCGCGGCGCGCTGGATGCCGAGGCCGAATTCGCCCTGCTCGAAAAGGCGGTGACCGAGGAGGGGATGACCTTGGAGGAGGCGCGCACCGCCTTGGTGGATCCCGGTGGCGTCAACCCTGAGGCCATCAAACGCGATCTGATCACCTATCTGCGCTCCCAGGCGGACCGCAAAGGCCGCGTCGACCATCGCGCTATGCGCGAGGCGGCGGGGCTTTATCGTGGCCTGAATGAGCCCGGGCTCACCATGGCCAAGGCTGAGAGAGCCGCGGCGCGCATCGCTACCGAGGCGGGATTTACTCCCAAGCCCCACGGCTTTTGGCCATTCCGCTCCACAAGCTGGTTCACCCGGATGCGCGGCTGATCAGCCGAGCCAGCCCTGCGCGTCCTGCCAGAGCCACGCCACCAATTCACCCGCTGGCTCGGGGCGTGCAAGCATGGCCGATTGCCCGGCCCAGGCCTGCATGGCTGAGAGATTGCCAGAATTGACCGCGGCCTCGCGCATTGCTTGCGTCAGGCCGCGCTGTATCGGGTAGGGCGCGGGGCGTGGGGCATCGGCGGCCGCAGCCGCACGGAGGTATTGCGTGGCGATGCCGCGCCCGGCGCGGCCGCTGAAGGCCCGGGTCACGGCCGTGCCCTCGGGCGGGGTGAGTGCGAGGGCCGCAGCCCAGGCTGGTGGCAGCCGGGCCTCGGGGCTGCGCAAGAAGCCGGTGCCGATCTGCACCGCGCTGGCACCCAGCATCAGGGCGGCTGCCACGCCACGGCCATCGGCGATGCCGCCGGTGGCGATGACCGGGATGGCCAGGGCATCTGCCACCGCCGGGATCAATGAGAGGCTTCCCACCATGCCGGCCTCAGCCTCGCCGGCCACAAAGCAGCCGCGATGGCCACCGGCCTCCATCCCTTGTGCCACCACCGCATCCGCCCCCGCGGCCGCGGCGGCGCGGGCCTCGGCCAGGGTGCTGATATTGGCCCACCAGGCGATGCCGGCGGCCTTGAGGCGGGCGACAAATTCCGGCGGGTAGAGCCCCATCACCGAGCTGACGATGGGCGGGGCGGCGGCCAGCAGGGCGTCGCATTGCGCGACGAAATCCACCAGCGGCGCATCAGCCGCGCCGGGTGCCACGGCCGGGCCCCATTGGCCCAGGAAGGCCGCCATTTCGGCCTCGGCCGCCGGGTCGCGCAGCGGCGCAGGGTCGGGCACCCAAAGGTTCATCTGAAAGGCGCCATTGGACTGGCTGCGCACCTCCTGCGCCCAGGCGTGCATGGCAGGGGGCTGCAGCAGCAGCGCACCGCAGGCACCCAAGCCGCCGGCATTCGCCACGGCGATGCTCAGGCTGGGCGGGCAGGCCCCGGCCATGGGTGCGAGCAGAATGGGAAGGCGGAGGCCGAAACGCTGGCAGAAGCCATCGATGCGGAACTGAATATGGTGGTTCATGGCCACCAATGGGGCGCAATCAGCGCCGCCCCGCAACCCGGGCCATTGCAGCCCAGGGCCGGTGACGGCGCATGAGTCTCACGCCATGGCGGCGTCGATATTGGCCGTGTAGCGCTGTTCGACCGATTGGCGCTCCATATGGACGCGTGCGATTACAAAGAATGCCCGTTCGGTGCTGCCCAGCAGAGCCAGCAAGGCGCCGCGCTCGAGCGAAGTGGTCGCCTCTGGCAGGGCCAGGACATCGGCGCGCAACTGCAATAGGTCCGCTGCATGCTGGTCCGCATTATCACGCGCCGTGCTGCTCGCCACTGGAACGCCGGATGTGAGCTCGGACATTGAGCCTCGCAACGCAGCGATAGCGCGGTGCAGGATGGCAAGGCCGGGTGCGCTGAAATCATCGCTCTCGATCCGGTGGGTCAACTGGAAGAGCACTTCACCGAGGGAGGCGGCGAAATCCGCCTCCTCGATCAGGCTTGCCAACAGGTCGGTCTGTCGGGGGGAGAGGTCTGGGCGGAATAGCGAGGCGGTGTAGTTGCGGATTTCGCGACTGAGGATGTCGATGGCGTCGAAATGATCCCTCGCATTATCCGGCGCATTGGGACTTTTCTCGGCGATCTCGAGCAGGATGGCTGTGCCCTGCAGGTGGCGGGCCATTTCCTGCTGGATGGTGCCCAGTGCTGCGTCCATGTCGCTGCGATTATCCGGGTTGAGATACTTCGCCTGGCTGTAATCCTCGACATCCTCCGCCGCATGGCGGCCCACCCGCATGAGCACTCGCTCGAAGACGCCCACGAAAGGAAAGAGGAGCATTACATTAAAGATATTGAAAGCGGTGGAATAGACGCCAACAGCCACCGGCACGAGCGGATAGGTCTCCACCCCATCGACCACCACGGCGCGGCCTATATCGCCCACCACCATTGGCACCAATTGGATCATGAAGGGGAAGAGCGGCAGCATGATCGCCACGCCAATGAAGTTGAAAGCGATATGCGCATAGGCTGCGCGCTTGGCATTGCGGCTGAGGTTCGCCGCGCGAACTCGCCGTGCGCTTCACCGACCAGCAGCGTTATTTCGTCTCAGAAGCCTCGGTCTATCGCCTGCTCAAGGCGCATGATCTGATCGCAAGCCCAGGCTACATCGTGGTGAAGGCGGCCGAGGAGAATTTGACCCATAGCGCATCCTTCCATTGCTTGGAGCAGACTGCACCATCAAAACCCGGGACCAAACACCTAACTCAGCCCCTCGCAGAAGCGCCGGATCCGCTGGCAGGCGTCGTCGAGCAGGCCATCGGCGGCGGCGAAACTGATGCGGAAATGGCCGGGGAACATGAAAGCGCTGCCATGCACCGTGGCGACGCCCGCTTCCGACAGCAGCGCGAAGACGAAACCCAGGTCGCTCCCGATGAGTGTGCCGCCGGCGGTGGTACGGCCCAGGCAGGCGGTCATATCGGGGAAGGCGTAGAAGGCGCCCTCGGGCAGGTGGCAGCGGAGGTGTGGCGTGTCGTTCAGCGCCGCCACCACGCGGTTCCGCCGCGCCTCGTAGACCTGGCGCATGGCTTCCGTCGCATCCTGCGGACCCTCCAGGGCCGCGACGGCCGCTGCCTGCGCGATGGAGCAGGTGTTGGAGGTGGATTGCCCCTGGAGCTTGTCCATCGCCTTGATCAGGTGGCGCGGCGCTGCGCCGAAGCCGATGCGCCATCCGGTCATCGCATAGGCCTTGGAACAGCCGTTCATCGTCACTGTTCGGTCGCGCAGGCGGGGTTCTACCTGAACGAAGGTGGCGAATTGCCGACCGTCGAAAACCAGCTTCTCGTAGATGTCGTCGGTCAGCACCATCACTTGCGGGTGGCGCAGCAGAACCTCCGACAGGGCCCGCAATTCCCTTGCGCTGTAGGTCGCGCCGGTGGGGTTGGAGGGTGTGTTGACGATCAGCCATTTCGTGCGCGGCGTGATCGCGGCTTCAAGCTGTTCCGGCAGCAGCTTGAAGGTCTGGTTCGGGCCGCAGGGCAGCAGCACGGGCGTGCCATCGGCCAGCCCCACGATATCGGGGTAGGAAACCCAGCAGGGCGTCGGGATGATCACCTCGTCGCCCGCGTTGATGGTGGCGATCAGTGCGTCATAGATCACCTGCTTGCCGCCGGTGCCGATCAGGATCTCCTCCGGGGCGTAGTCCAACCCGTTGTCGCGCCTGAATTTGTCGGCAACCGCGCGGCGTATCGCCGGCGTGCCGGCGATGTCCGTGTAGCGCGTCTGGTTGGCCTGGATGGCCGCAACGGCGGCGTCCTTGATGTGTTGCGGCGTGTCGAAATCCGGCTCGCCGGAGGAAATCGCCAGCACGTCCCGCCCCTCCGCCTTGAGCGCCTGGACGCGTTGGCGCATCGCAGTGGTCTGGGAGGGGGAAATTCGGTTCAGACGGTCCGCGATGGCAGGATGGTCGGTCATGTGATCCTCAACGTGGCAGGTTCAGCCGGGCGCGCGCGACGATGTCTTTGAACTTCGCAAGCTCCTGGGCAAGGAAAATCGCAGTGCTTTCGGGCGTGCTGTCGCTGATCGCATCGATGCCGGCGGCGGCCAGGCGCGCCTGCATATCGGGCATGGCGAGCACTTGGTTTGCCGCTACGTTCAGTCGCGCGACGATGGCGGTGGGCATGCCCCTGGGACCCAGCATGACATTCCAAGTGGAGGCCTCGAACCCCGCTAAGCCGGCCTCCTGCATGGTCGGTACTTCGGCGAAAAGGGGATGCCGCGTGGCGCTGCCCATGCCGATGAGGCGGAACAGACCATCGCGCACCGGCGCGGCGAGCGAGCCCAGCGGCTCCCAGGCGTATTGTACCTCGCCCTTGGTCAGCGCCTCCACCAGCGGCGCGCCGCCGCGATAGGGGATGTGTTCGGAGCGCAATCCGCCAACCGCGAGGCTCATCATTTCGCCGGTCAAATGCCCGATGCTGCCCGAGCCGGAACTGCCCCAGCTCGCACGGCCAGGATTGGCGCGCAGCCAGGCGATCAGCGCTACCGGGTCACGATGCGGGGAGGCATTAGGCACCGCGAGCGCGATCGGCGCCCGGCCGAGAATGGCGATCGCCGAGAAGTCCGCGGCTGGGTCATAAGGCGTCGTGTCCGGCTGCAGCGCCGGCACCGTGCCGTGGGTGGAGGGCGTGGCGAGGAGGATGGCGTGACCATCGGCCGGCTGGCGCCGCACGTAATCGCTGCCGATGGTGCCGCCGGCGCCGGACCGGTTGTCCGCCACCATCCGCGCGCCCGGCCCGAGCAGCGGCCCCATCCGATCCGCCAGGAGGCGCGCCAGCAGATCGGCCGAGCCCGCCGCCGGGAAAGGGACGGTGAAGCCGATCACGCGATCCGGATAAGCCTGGGCCCAGGCGCGTGCGAAGGGTGCCGCCGTGAGAGCGGCCAGGGCAAGGCGGCGCGGGGTCATTCAGCCGAGCGTGATGTTCTGGCTGCGAATGATCTCACCCCACTTCGCGCTCTCGCGCGTCCAATAGACGTCAAGCTCGGCAGCGCTGGTGCCCAGCGGCTCGATTCCCATGGCGATGATGCGTCGTCGCGTCTCCGCATCCGTGAGTGCCCTGGTGAGCGCCGCCGAAAGCCGTGCGACGATCGGTGCCGGGGTGTTGGCCGGCAGCAGCATGATGACATCGGTCGAGGAATCGAAGCCTGGCACACCGGACTCCGCAAGCGTCGGCACATCGGGTGCGAGTTCGGAGCGCGCGGCGGTGCTGACACCCAGCAGCTTCAACTGCAAGGTCGGGCGGTAGGGCAGCGCGGTCACGAGATCCACGAAGGAGAGCGCCACCTCACCCGCCAGCAGCCCCTGCGCGGAAGGGCCGCCGCCGCGGTAGGGCACATGCAACAGCCTGATG
Organism: Rhodovarius sp.; assembly: GCF_040399605.1. NCBI lineage: Bacteria > Pseudomonadati > Pseudomonadota > Alphaproteobacteria > Acetobacterales > Roseomonadaceae > Rhodovarius > Rhodovarius sp. The sequence continues at coordinate 14,113 of NZ_JBBARU010000060.1, forward strand.
CCCGCCCTGGCCTGCAACAGCTCCGTCGCCAGATGGCTGCTGGCGCCTATGCCGGCCGAGGAGAAGGTCACCTCGCCGGGCCTGGAGCGCGCATAGGCGATCAGTTCCGCGACGCTGTTTACCGGGATGGAGGGATGCACGCAAAGCGCCTGCGCGCTGCGCGCAACCAAGCTGACACCGGTGAAGGCAGCCCGGTTGTCATAGGGCAGCCCGCTCATCAGATGCGGCGCGATAGCATAGGTGCTGTTGGTGCCGAGCAGAAACGTATAGCCATCCGGCCGCGCCCGCGCGACGTAGCCATGGCCAACGGTGCCCGAAGCCCCGCCGCGATTTTCCACGACGATCGGTTGGCCGAGATCCGCCGCCATGCTCTGCACAAGCAGTCGTCCCAGCACATCGGTGGAGCCGCCCGCCGCCCAGGGAATCACCAGGGTAATGGGGCGGCTGGGATAGGCATCCTGCGCCCCGGCCGGGCGCAATGCTGGCAGCACGAGGGACGTGGTCAGCAGAAAACGACGAGTCACCGGTCGCATGGTCCAACTCCTGTGTCGCCGTCGGCGATGCGGCGGGGGTGCTTGCCGTGAAGCCAGCCGACCATACTTCTCGATGGCACGACGTTGCGCAAGCGTTGCCCGATCAGGGCAGCTCGATAATCAGGTTTCGGAAGGCATCCACGGAAACCTTGGCGCCGGGTCCGATCACGCAGGTGGACTCGCGCTCTTCCACCAGGGCCGGGCCTTCGAACCGCGCCCCCGGCGCCAGGGCGTAGCGGTCATAGACCTGGCAGGGCAGCCAGCCGGCGCCCTCGAACAACACGCCGCGCTCACCACGCCTGGCCTTCATGGCGTCGGAGGAGCTTTCGGTCGCGGTGTTCGCAACCTCGGCCAGCTGGATATCCCGGCCGGGCGCGATGCAGGCGACGCGCCAACTCAGCGCCTCGATCGGCAAGTCGGTCAGCGCGCGGCCGAAGCGTTCGCGGTAGCTCACGAAGAAGCTCTCCCGGATGGCCGGCAAGTCGTTCGTGGTGAGTTGCATCGCCGGCAGCTTCACTGGAATCTCGAAGCCCTGGCCGACGTGGCGCATGTCGGCGGCGGCAAGGGCGATGATGTCCTCCGGCGCGGCGCCGGCTTCGAGCAGCAAGGCGCGGCCCTCCTCCGCCATCTGCGCCAGCAACCCGTTCACATACGCCCAGTCCAGCCGCTCCAGCCGCCCCACATGACTGCGGACCAGATCGGTGGCGGGGGGCGCCACCAGGAATCCGAGGGCGGAGGCGACGCCCGCGCCCAGCGGCACCAGCATCCGCTTCATCTTCAGCAGCCGCGCCAGGTCATAAGCATGCACCGGCCCCGCGCCGCCAAAAGCGATCAGCGTGTAGCGGCGCGGATCCCGGCCCTTCTCGGCCAGATGCATGCGCGTCGCCGCCGCCATCGTCTCATCGACGATGCGCCGGATGCCGAGTGCCGCCATGTCGCGCGTCACATTCAGGCCCTGGGCTATGCCCGTCTCGATCGCGCGCTGCACCGCGCCAGGGTCCAGCGCCATTTCGCCGCCAAGGAAATACTTCGGATCCAGTCGGCCGAGCACCAGGTCGCCATCGGTCACGGTCGGTTCGGTGCCGCCGCGCCCATAGCAGATCGGCCCTGGCTTCGCGCCCGCGCTGCGCGGGCCGACCTTCATCAGTCCGGATGCGGCATCGACGCGCGCGATGCTGCCGCCGCCAGCGCCGATCTCGATCATGTCCACGACCGAGACCTTCAGCGGCAGGCCGGAGCCTTTCTGGAAGCGGCGCACGCGGCCGGCCTCGAAGTCGAATTTCCGATCCGGAGCGGCGTTCTCTACCAGGCACATCTTCGCCGTGGTGCCGCCCATATCGAAGGAGACGACGTGATCTTCGCCGGCCAACCGCGCCAGGAAGGAGGCCGCCATGGCACCGGCCGCCGGGCCTGATTCGATCAGGCGGATGGGGAACTCCTTGGCGTCGCGCAGCGCCGCGATGCCGCCACCCGAGAGCATCACGTGCAGCCGCCCGACAAAGCCCAGCGCGGCCAGCGAGCCCTCTAGCTTATCGAGGTAGCGGCGCATCAGCGGCTGCACATAGGCATTGGCGCAGGCCGTGCTGGTGCGCTCGAATTCCCGGATCTCGGGCGCCACGCGCGATGAGAGCGAGATCGGCAGGCCGGGGTAGAGCGCGGCGACGATGGCGCCCGCGCGAACCTCATGCCGGTCATCATGGTAGGAATGCAGGAAGGCGATGGCCAGTGCCTCGATTTTTTCCTGCTCCACCAGGCGGGTCACGGCGGTGCGCACAGCGTCCTCGTCGAGTTCGAGCAGCGTCTCGCCATGCACGTCGATGCGTTCGGGGATTTCGACGCGGCGATGGCGCGGTACCAACGTCGGCGGCGCTTCGAGGTAGAGGTCATACAGGTCGTAGCGGGTCTCACGGCCGATCTCGATGACGTCGCGAAAGCCTGCCGTGGTTAGCAGGCCGACGCAGGCGCCGGTGCGCTCGATGATGGTGTTGGTCACCAGCGTCGTGCCATGGACGATGCTGTGTAGGTCGGATGGCTTGAGGCCGGTTTCCTCCAGAAGCCGCAGCACGCCGGCGATGATGGCCTCGCTCGGGTCATCGGGCGTGGTCAGGCGCTTGCCAGTGGCGACAAGCTGCCGTGCCGGATCATGCAGCACGAAATCGGTAAAGGTGCCGCCGACATCGACGCCGATGCGGGCCGTCAGCGTGCTCATGGCTTTACCCCATAGTCGCGCATCGCGGCTTCCTCGGTGATGTAGCCATCGCGCAGATCGGCTGCGATGGCGGCCGGGTCGCGCAGCACGGGGTCGCCGAAGCCGCCGCCGCCCGCATAGAGCAGCGTGACGCGACGCCCGGTTCCGACGCTGGTCCGCGACTTCGGATGCGGGCGGGTGCCGTCATCGATGGCGATCACGGCCGCGGCACCCGGCCTGCCGCCGAGCAGGCCTTGCGCCGGATGGTCACGCCGGTCCGACAGCAGCGAGAGCCGAACGGCGGCCGGTGTGCGGATTTCGATTTCCACCTCCTGCCCGAGTCCACCGCGGAATCTCCCCGCGCCGCCGGAATCAGGCCGCAACTGCTTTCGCCATACCAGCAGGGGTGCGACGCTCTCATAGGCTTCGATGGACCCGGCGCCGACATTGGTCGGGAAGGCCGTGGTGGGCAGCCCGTCGCGATGCGGGCAAGCGCCCATGCCACCGCTGGCGAAGAGCACCTGGGAGAAGCGATCGCCATTCTGGTCGAGCCCGCTGAAGAGCGCGCGCATGGTGGGCGCGCCCCCGCATTCCGCCATCACCCGGTCCGGCAGGACATCGGCCAGCGCCTTGTAGACCGCGCCCGCCAGCAGATGCCCGGTGAGTTGCCTGGCGCTGCATGGCGCGGGGAAGCGTGGATTGAGGATGGAGCCCTCGGGGGCGGCGACCGTGATGGCGCGATAACTGCCCTCATTGCGCGGCGTGAAGGGGTCCAGCGCGCATTTCACCGGGTAGACTGAATAGGCATGCGTGTAGTTCAGCACGCAGTTGATGCCGCGATCAATCTGCGGCGAGGTGCCGGCGAAGTCGATGTGCATTGTCTCCCCGCTCACCGTCACGCGGCAGACGATGCGGGTGATCTGCTCGTCGAAGCCGTCGGCCTCGATGGCCGCGTCGTAGATGCCGTCCGGCACCTCGGCGATGGCGCGGCGCATGGCGAGATCGGTCCGGGTCTGCAGGGATTCGGACAACGCCTGAAGGTCGGTCAGCCCGGTATCCTCCAGGAATTCGGCGAGCCGCCGTACCGCCACCTGGTTTGCCACAACCTGGGCCTCCAGGTCGCCCATCACGGGGCCAGGGATGCGGACATTGGCGCTGAGCAATTCGACCAGGTCCTCGTTGCGCTCGCCGGCGCGGAACAGCCGCGAGGGCGGGATGCGGATGCCTTCCTCGTAAAGTTCGCGGCAATCTGCCGACCACAGCGCGCCGCCGACGTCGGGCGAATGCGCGATGGAACCCGCGAAACCAACGATCTTCCCGCGATGGAAGATGGGCGAAACGGCGGTGAAGTCCGGCAGGTGTCCGGTGGCCAGGAACGGGTCGTTGGTGATGACGCAATCGCCCGGCTGCCAGGTCTCGATCGGGAAGCGGTTCAGGAAGTGCTTCGTGGTCTTGGGCAGGATGCAGGAGAAGGAGGCGATGCCGCCGGTATTCTCGGAAATCGAATCGCCGTTGCGGTCCATCAGCACCGTCGCGAAATCATTGGACTCGCGGACGATGGTGGAAAAGGCGGTGCGCAGCAGGCCGGTGGCCGCCTCGTCCGCGATGGAGATCAACCGGCTCCAATAGACTTCGAGGGTGATGGGATCGAAGGCGTCCAAGACCAAGCCTTTCCTGCTGCGATGACGCCGAACGCTAGCGGCAGCAAAGCAACGCGTCCAATATGGATTACGTCTGTATTAATAGGATTTAGATATGGAACTCCGGCATCTGCGCTATTTCGTGGCATTGGCCGAGGAGCTGCACTTCACCCGTGCCGCCCGCCGCCTCGGCATGGCGCAGCCGCCCCTGAGCCAGCAAATCCGGCAGATGGAAGCCGAGCTGGCCACTCCGCTCTTTGAACGCGGCACCCGCCGCGTGGCGCTGACCGAGGCCGGACGGATGCTGCTGCCCGAGGCGCGCGCAACCCTCGCTCAGGCCGCCCGCGCCGAGACCGTCGCGCGCCGCGCCGGGCGTGGCGAGATCGGTGAGTTGCGTATCGGCCTCTTCGCTTCGGCGCCGTTGCTGCCGGTCTTTACCCGCATTGTCCTGGCCTTCCGCGAGCATCTGCCGGACGTGCACCTCGCCCTGAGGGAATGCCCCACCATGGAACAGGTCGAGGCGCTGCGGCGCGGCGAGCTGGATGTGGGCTTCCTGCGCTGTCCTTCCGCCGCCGACATTCCCGCCGACATCACGGCGGTGGAACTGCTGCAAGAAAACCTGGTCGTGATGATGCGAGAGGATCATCCGTTGGCCAGCGCGGCCGGCCCGCCGCGCGTTGCGGCATTGGCGGCCGAGCCGATGATCTTTTTCGCGCGCTCCGTCGGCACGACGCTGCACGGGCAACTTCTGGCGCTTTGCCGCCAAGCCGGCTTCATCCCGAACATCACCCAGACCGCGCGCGAGAATTCCACGTTGATCGGCCTGGTCGCTGCGGGCCTCGGCATCGCCGTCGTGCCAGCTTCGCTCGCGCAGATCCATGTGGCGGGGGTGACGCATCGCGGGCTGGATGATGCGCGCGCCACCACCTCCATCTGGCTGGCGACGCCGCGGGGCGATCCCACGGCCCCCGCACGGGCTTTTCTTGCTTGCAGCGAAGCGTAGCCGGCGGCGAGCCTTGGCGCGGGTCCCCCCCCCCCGCGGAACATCACCCTCGAACGGTAGATCCAGGTCGCGCACCCCATCTGCTCGTCCGGGACCAGGAGAAACGCTGGGGCAGCTGCGACGCCATTCGGGCCAAAGCGGGCCTGGGCGCTGCCGAGGATGAAATCACCGGCGACGGGCGAGCCCGCGATGGAATCGGTGCCTGGCGTGGTCTCGATCTTGGCGGCGATGGCCGAGAAGCGTGTGCGGACAAGGGTCAAGCTCATGGCAATCTCCTATGCAAATGGGGTGGGGAGGTGTCAGCTGGCCCAGGGCCCGCCACCGGGGCCTATGGCAAGCATGCTAAAGCGGGCGAGGAACTCGCCGGCCGGCTGCGCGGAGGCATCGCTGTCATAGAGGCTGGCCCAGGGCCGTCGCGCGCCATTCGCCGCCGCCGAGCATGGCGGTCTTATCGTGCTCCTGCATGGGATGGTCGCAGGCGTCGCAATGATAGCGCGCCGTCTCGGGCGCGCCCTTCTCCCAGAGTAGCCGTTCAAAGCGCAGCCACTGCATCTCGCCACAGGCTGGGCAAGGCACGAAGTACCGCC